>NZ_JBSFWR010000026.1:0-90193 GCF_053594915.1 Kitasatospora sp. NPDC002543
CTCCACGCCCAGCTCCGGGTCGAACCGGTCGATCGCCTTGATCAGGCCCACCGCCCCGACCTGCAGCAGGTCCTCCTGCGGCTCACGGTGCGCGGCGAAACGCCGGATCGCGAACCGGACCAGCGACAGGTTCATCTCCACCAGGGTGGCCCGCACGTACGAGTACTCCCGGGTGCCCTCCTCCAGCGCCGCGAGCCGGCGCAGCAGCACCCGGGTCAGCTCCCGGGCGTCGGCCGGCGCGACCTCGCGCAGGTCCTCCGCCGCCGCCAGCTCCGGCGGCAGCAGGTCGCGCAGGTCCGCCGTGGCGGAGGCGGCCGGGGAGACGAGCGGTTCACCAGTGGTCGCGGCCATCGGAGTCCTTTCCTCGTTTCTTCGTGACGCAACGCCCGTTACCCCGTCCCGGCCGATCGATGCGGTCACCGGTCGTGAAGGTTCCATGAAGGAGGTTCGTACACTTCGGGTGCGTCGCGGAACGGCCCAGGCTAGCGCGGTGAACCGGCGGGACCAACGCGACGACCAGCCGTTTCGGCTCGGCGAACGGCTGCGATAGCCTCCGGACGGGAACACATCACACCTGGAGCCGCGGCCCGTCCCGAGGTGTCCGCGACCGGATGCGGGCCGGCGGCGCGGCGTTCTACGGAGGCGACATTTCGATGGCTGGCCCGATCCTGTCCCCCGAGTCGCAGCACCGCCCGCCGGACGGCCCGGGCACCGCGCTGGTCAACGAGGCGGAGCTCCGGCAGCTGCTGGCGGGTCTGACGGCCGTGCGGGACGGCGACTTCAGCACCGAGCTGCCCGACGACGCGGACGGGCTGCTCGGCGAGATCGCCACCGTGTTCAACGGCATGGTCGACCAACTGTCGCACTTCACCTCGGAAGTGACCCGGGTGGCCCGCGAGGTCGGCACCGAGGGGCGGCTCGGCGGCCAGGCGCAGGTGCCGGGAGTGTCGGGCACCTGGGCGGACCTCACCGACTCCGTCAACGCGATGGCCGGCAACCTCACCTGGCAGGTGCGCAACATCGCCCAGGTGACGACGGCGGTGGCCCGCGGGGACCTCACCCAGAAGATCGAGGTCGACGCCCGGGGCGAGATCCTGGAACTCAAGGACACCGTCAACACGATGGTCGACCAACTGTCCTCGTTCGCCGGGGAGGTCACCCGGGTCGCCCGCGAGGTCGGCACCGAGGGGCGCCTGGGCGGCCAGGCCCGGGTCGAGGGCGTCTCGGGGACGTGGCGCGACCTGACGGACTCGGTGAACTCCATGGCCGGCAACCTCACCGCGCAGGTCCGCTCGATCGCCCAGGTCGCCACGGCGGTGGCCGAGGGCGACCTCACCCAGAAGATCACCGTGACCGCCCGGGGCGAGATCCTGGAGTTGAAGACCACCATCAACACCATGGTCGACCAGCTCTCGTCGTTCGCCGACGAGGTCACCCGGGTCGCCCGCGAGGTCGGCACCGAGGGCCGCCTGGGTGCCCAGGCCCGGGTCGAGGGCGTCTCCGGCACCTGGAAGCGGCTCACGGCGAACGTCAACGAGCTGGCCGGCAACCTCACCCGGCAGGTCCGGGCCATCGCCGAGGTGACCGGCGCCGTCACCGCCGGGGACCTCACCCGTTCGATCACCGTGGACGCCTCCGGCGAGGTCGCCGACCTCAAGGACAACATCAACGCCATGGTGGAGTCCCTGCGCCAGACCACCCGCGCCAACGAGGAACAGGACTGGCTCAAGACCAACCTCGCCCGCTTCTCGGCGCTGATGCAGGGCCGGCGGGACCTCTCGGTGGTCGCCGAGTCGGTCATGGACGAACTCGCCCCGCTGGTGGGCGGACAGTGCGGCGCCTTCTACCTCGCCGAGGAGAGCCCCCGCGGAACGGTGCTGCGGCTCGTCGGCTCCTACGCGTTCCCCGACGGTGAGCGCCCGACCCGCTTCCGCCTCGGCGAGTCCTTCGTGGGCCAGGCCGCGCGCAGCCGGCGCACCATCGCCGTCGACTCCCTCCCGCCGGACTACCTGGCCGCCTCCTCCGGTCTCGGCCGCACCGAGTCGCTGTCGCTGATCGTGCTGCCGATCGTGGTCGAGGAGCAGGTCCTCGGCGTCATCGAACTGGCTTCCGTCCGCCCCTTCACCGAGGTCCACCGGGACTTCCTCGACCAGCTGATGGAGACCATCGGCGTCAACGTCAACGCCATCATCGCCAACGCCCGCACCGACGAACTGCTCGGCGAGTCCCAGCGGCTCACCGCCGAACTCCAGACCCGGTCCGAGGAGTTGCAGGCACGCCAGGAGGAGCTCCAGGCCTCCAACGCCGAACTGGAGGAGAAGGCGGAGCTGCTGGCCCGGCAGAACCACGACATCGAGACCAAGAACCTGGAGATCGAACAGGCCCGCCAGGAGCTGGAGGAGCGCGCCCACCAGCTGTCCCTCGCCTCCAAGTACAAGTCCGAGTTCCTGGCCAACATGAGCCACGAGCTGCGCACCCCGCTCAACAGCCTGCTCATCCTGGCCCAGCTGCTGGCGCAGAACCCCACCCGGAACCTGACCGCCAAGCAGGTCGAGTACGCCGGCATCATCCACTCCGCCGGCTCCGACCTGCTGCAGCTGATCAACGACATCCTCGACCTCTCCAAGGTCGAGGCGGGGAAGATGGACCTCAACGTCGAGGCGGTGCCGCTCCAGTCGCTGCTCGACTACGTGGAGGCCACCTTCCGTCCGCTGACCGGCCAGAAGAACCTCGCCTTCGCCGTCCGGACGGCCAGTCGGGTCCCGGCCGAACTCCGCACGGACGACTACCGGTTGCGCCAGGTCCTGCGCAACCTGCTGTCCAACGCCGTCAAGTTCACCGAGCAGGGCCGGGTCGAGCTGCGGATCGAACCCGCCCACGAGGACGGGATCCCGGACGGCGTGCGCCGCGACGGTCCGGTGCTCGCCTTCCACGTCACCGACACCGGCATCGGCATCGCCCCGCAGCACCTGGAGACCGTGTTCGGCGCCTTCCAGCAGGCCGACGGCACCACCAGCCGCAAGTACGGCGGGACCGGCCTCGGCCTGTCGATCAGCCGCGAGATCGCCTTCCTGCTGGGCGGCGCGATCACCGTGGAGAGCACCCTGGGCCGGGGCAGCACCTTCACCCTCTACCTGCCGTCCGAGCCCGCCCACCTCTCCGCCGCCGGCCCCGGCACCGCGCCCGGAGCTCCCGAACGCGTGGCCACGGTGCCGTCCCAGGACGCCGGGCACGACCCGGCACGGGCGGCCGGCGGCCGGCCGCGGCGGCTGCTCGTGGTGGAGGGCCGCCCCAACGGCCTGCTCTCCCTGGTCGCGGAGAACGCCGTCGCCGACCTCGCCCGCTACTCCGGCGGGCAGCGGCCGGTCGAGATCGTCACGGCGGTCGGCGCGCAGGAGGCCGCCACCGCCCTGGCCACCGCCCCCTGCCACTGCGTCGTCCTGGAACTGGGCCTGCCCGACGGAACGTCGGCGACCCTCCTGGAGGAGATGGAGGGCGACCCGGCCCTGTACACCGTCCCGGTCCTGGCCCACGACAACCGGGGCGTCGTCCCGGACAACGAGCACGCGGTCCGCCGGCGGGGCGAGCAGCCCCTGGAACTCCTCTCCAGCCTCGACGAGCTGCGCGAGCGCATCGCGCTGCACATGAGCGCCGACCGGCCCGGGGGCGTCGTCCAGCTGGTCCGGGACACGGACCGCGAGCCCGCCCGGACCCCCGGTGCCGACCCGGTGCTCACCGGCCGCACCGCGCTGGTCGTCGACGACGACGACCGCAACCTCTACGCGATCACCAGCATCCTGGAGCTGCACGGCATGCACGTCCTCCAGGCCGAGAACGGACGCGCCGCCCTGGAGGCGCTCGCCGTCCACCCGGGCATCGACGTGATCCTCATGGACGTGATGATGCCGGAGATGGACGGCTACTCCGCCACCGCCGCGATCCGCGCCATGCCCGAGCACGAGGGACTGCCGATCATCGCCGTCACCGCCAAGGCGATGATCGGCGACCGGGAGAAGAGCCTGGCCTCGGGTGCCAGCGACTACATCACCAAACCGGTCGACGCCGACCAGGTGATCAGCCGGATCAAGCACCTGCTGTCCTCGTAGCGCGTCCCCAGCCGCCCGCCCCGAGCCGCCACGCCCCAGGAGCCCCGACCGTGCACCAGCCACCGGAGCAGTCCCCCGCCGGCAGCAGCCCGTCGACCGGGCCGACCCCCGGCACGCCCGTCGTCGTGCCCGTCGCCGGGCGCGACGCCACGACCGGAACACCGGAGACCCGCCAGTCCGAACGCGAGGCGACGGCGGTCGGCCGGCTGGCCGGCACCGTCGAGCGGCTACGGCTGGAACTGGACCACGCCCAGGCCCACACGGCGGGCCGCGCCGTGATCGAGATGGCCGTCGGCGTCCTCGTCGAGCGCCTGCGGTGCAGCCCCACCGAGGCGGCCAGGCAGCTGGAGAACCTCTCCGAGCAGTCCGGGACGTCGCCCCTGGAGCTCGCCGCCGACCTGGTCAACCAGTCCGCCGCGGACGAGATCTCGGCGCTCGTGCGGAGCTTCGTCGCCGGGGCCTCCGCACCGTCGGCGGACGCCGCCCCGCCGGCCGATCCGGTGGCCGTCCGGCTCCGCAGCACCGAGGCGGACGTGCTCGCCGGCGGCGACGCGGCGGCGGCCGCGCGGTCCATGCTGGAGCACGCCCTGCGGCCGCTCGGCGTGGCCGCCGTCGCCGTCTGGGCGGCCCACCCCGACCTCTCGCTGTCCCTCGCGGGCAGCGCCGGCTTCCCCGAGGAGGAGGCCCGACGCTGGCGCCACGTCCCGCCCGGCGTTCCCACCCCGGCCCGCCGGGCCCTGGACGAGCGGTCCGCCGTCCGCTACCCGACACTCGCCGACGCCTCCCTGCCGTCGATCGGCCAGCACGAGGTCCGCGGCGGCCGGCTGGCCGTCCCGGCCGGCACCGGCGGCCGGCTCATCGGGGTCCTGGAGATCTGCTGGCACGACGCGCTGCCCGAGCACTCCCAGTCCCTGCAACGGCAGTTCGAGGCACTCGCGGAGCTGGCGGCCGCCACCCTGGAGGCCTGGAGCTGCCCGGAGCCCGCCGGCCCCGATCCGGCCGACCGGCAGTTCGGCGAACTGCGGCAGCTGGTCGACGGCCTGCTCGACCCGTGCATGATCCTCCGGTTGTCGCCCGACGGCGACGACCACCTCCCCCGGTTCGTGATCCGGCACGTCAATCCCACCTTCGTCGACTTCGCCGGGCGGCCGACCAGCGCCATCGCGGGCACCCACCTGCTGGAGGCGTACCCGCTGGCGGCGGAACCCGGCGGCCTGGCGGAGAAGGTCGAGCACGTCTTCGCCACCGGGGAGCCCTTCCGCACCCACGGCATGCGGCTCGCGGCCCTGGTCGACGGCGTGCCGCTGACCGCCCTGGCCCAGGTGAGTATCAGCCGGCACGGGACCCACGTGGCGGTGGTCTGGCGCCTCGGCGACGGCACCCCGCGGGTCGCCCGGCTGCTCCAGCACGCGCAGCGGCTCGGCCGGATCGGCGGCTTCGAGGAGGATCTGACGACCCGTCAGATCGCCTGGAACGAGACCCTGTTCGAGCTGCACGGGCTGCCGTCCGGCTCCCCGCCGATCGCCCTGGACCAACTGGCCGACCACGCCCACCCGGACGACCGGCACACCATCGGCCGCTTCCTGCGCACCCTGCTGCACCACCGGCGGCCGGCCTCCACCGCCTTCCGCCTCCAGCGCCCCGACGGCGTCACCCGGCACATCCGCGTCGTGGCGGAGCCGGTGCCCGCCCCGGACAGCAGTCTGCGGATCGTCCGCGGCGCCTACCAGGACATCTCCGCCCAGCACTGGACGGAGGTCGCACTGGCCGCGACCCGCGACCAGCTGGTCCAGAGCGAACAGCAGGCGGCGGAGCGCAGCCGGCTCGCCCTCCAGCTCCAGCACGCCATCATGCCGCCCACCCGGGGCCCGCTGGACCTGCCCGACCTGCACGTCGCCGTCCGCTACCGTCCGGCCGAGAAGGACCACCTGGTCGGAGGCGACTGGTACGACACGCTCACCCTGCCCTCCGGCGACGTCCTGCTGTGCGTGGGCGACGTCTCCGGGCACGGCATCGAGGCCGCCACCGGCATGGTCGCCCTGCGCAACGCGCTGCGCGGGCTGGCCGCGACCGGTGCCGGGCCGGCCCAGCTGCTGAGCTGGCTCAACAGCGTCACCCACCACCTCACCGACAACGTGACCGCCACCGCGGTCTGCGGCCTCTACGAGCCCGGGACGGGCCGGCTCCGCTGGGCCCGCGCGGGGCATCCGCCGCCGGTCCTGCAACGGGCGGGGCGTGCGACCACCCTTCCGCAGCTGGGCGGCATCCTGCTCGGCGCCGTGGACCAGGCGGAGTACGAGGAGGGCGAGTTGCCGCTGGAGCCGGGCGACACCCTGGTGATGTACACCGACGGGCTGATCGAGCGCCGGGACGAGTCCCTCCAGGCCTCGCTGACCAGTCTGACGGCCCTCGTCGAGCAGGCCCACCGGGTGGCGGCCACGGGCGAGGCCGGGCTCCAGGACCAGCTGGACCACCTGCTGCGGTACAGCAGTGCCGACACGGACGACGACACCTGCCTGGTCGGGGTGGCCGTCCGGTAGGCCCGCCCGGAGCGGGCCCACCGGACGAGCGCTCAGGAGGCGACCGGCGGGCGGTAGACGGTCAGGGCGGCGGGGCTCTTGGACAGCCGCAGGGCGCCGCGGGCGGGGACGCTCTCCCCGTCGACGGCGATCCGGTCGGCGTCGCCGAGGAAGTCCAGCTCCAGGGCGCTCAGCCGGGCGGTCCGGTAGACCCGGGAGCGGTGCAGGGTGCCGGTGAGGAACGCGGCGGCGAGCCGGGTGCGGGCGAAGGGACTGCCGCCGTCGACGACCCGGACGTCGAGTTTCCCGTCGGCCAGGGCGGCGCGGTGGGTGGGGGCGAAGCCCGCCGGTTCGTACGCCCCGTTGCCGGCGAAGAGCAGCCACAGCCGGTGCGGCCGGCCGCCGGCGTGCACCGTGACCGGTTCGGCGGTCGCCAGCAGCTCGGCGACGGCCACCGCGAGGGCCGGCCACTTGCCGATGCGCTTCTCCGACCGCTCCCGCCGGTGCACCAGCTCGGGGTAGACGCCGAGGCTGAAGGTGTTCACGAAGGTCCGGGTGCCGGTGTCGTCGGTGGCCAGTCCGAGGTCCACGCCGACCGCGGTGCCGGCCTCGACGGCCCCGGCGGTGGCCTCGTGGGTGGTGGCCCCGAGGTCGAGCGCGAAGTGGTTGAGGGTGCCGCCGGGGAAGACCGCCAGCGGCAGCCCGCGGTCGACGGCCAGCCCGGCGGCCAGGTTGACGCTGCCGTCGCCGCCGCACACCCCGAGCGCGCCGCCGGCCCGGTCCGCCCGGTCGGCGGCCTCGGTCAGCAGCTTCACCAGGTCGTCCTCCGGCCCGCAGACCCGGACGTCCGCCTCCGGCAGCAGGGCGCGCAGCGTGTCGGCCGTCTCCTCGGGGCCGTCGGCGAGCGGAGCGCCGCTCCCGGAGCCGGAGTTGACCACCACCGACAGCCCCCGGCCGCCCGGCAGGGCCGGGGCCGGGAGGGCGGCCGGGGCCGCGGGCGGCGGGACGTCCGAGGAGCGCGGCCACCAGCGCAGGGTCGTGGCGGCGGCGCCCGCCCCCAGGGCCGCGCCCGCGAGGACGTCGCCGGGGTAGTGCACGCCGGTGTAGACGCGCGAGAACGCCACCGCCGCCGCGACCGGCGCGACGGCCGCGCCCAGCAGCGGGGACTCGATGGCCACGCCGGTGGCGAAGGCGGCCGCGGAGGCCGCGTGGCCGGAGGGGAAGGAGGTGGTGACGGGCTGCCGCAGCAGCCTGCGGATGGCGGGCACGCCGTCCGCCGCCGGGCGGGGGCGGCGGGTGGCGTGTTTGGCGACGGTGTTGGCGGTGGCCGAGGCGATGGCCAGGGATCCGAGCCCCCGCAGGGCCGCGCGCCGGCCGCGGCGTCCGCCGACGGTGCCGAGGACGGCGGCGGTGGCCGTCCAGAGCACCCCGTGGTCGGCGGCCCTGCTCAGCGCCCGCAGCCATGGCCGCGTGCCGTGCAGCGGCGCGGCGGCGATGCGGTCGAACAGGGCCCGGTCGATGGCGTCCAGTCGTGTGGTCCCCAGTCGTGTCATCCGACGAGCCTAACGAAGCGGGCCCGCCGAGCCGAGGAGGTGACCGCCCGGGTGTGTCCCCGGACGGCCGTACGGGGTTCGGGCCCGGATCAGGCCTGGTCCGTGGAGATGGCCACCAGCTTGGTCACCGAGCCGTCGTCCCCGACCACGTCGCGCAGGTGCCGGAAGCCGAGCCGGTGGCACATCGTCAGGCTCGGCGTGTTCTCCGCGCCGACCATGCCGTAGACCTCCTTGAGTCCCAGCTCCTCACCGGCGTAGCGGATCAGGCCGCGCACCACCTCGCCGCCCAGGCCCCGGCCCCAGAACGCCGGGGCCAGCGCGGTGACCAGCTCGTGGCCGTCGACGTTCCCGGCGCGCTTGACCTCGGCGTGGCCCGCGTACGCGCCGTCCACCCAGAGGCCCCAGACGTCGAAGAGGTTCTGCGGGTAGACGTCGCTCAGGATCGCGCGGAACAGCGTGCGGATGTCCGGCTCGGGCACGAGGTCCTGGCCCATCCAGCGGCACACGTCCGCGTCGCGCAGCAGGGAGACGAAGGCGTCCTCGTCCTCGGTCCGGTAGGGGATGAACTCCAGGTGCTCGGTGCGCAGCGGAGGGGTCATGCTGCTCTCCTCGGGTCGTGGTGGTTCGGTGGTTCGGTGGTTCGGTGGTTCGGTGACGCGGCGGTGCGGTGGTGGGGACGGGGCCGGCCGGCCCGCACGCGGCCGGCTGCCGTCCCGCGGCCGGTCAGGCCCGGGCGTTCTCCATGCGCTCGCGCAGGCTCTTCGGGCGCATGTCGGTCCACACCTCGTCGACGTAGGCGGTGCACTCGGCCTCGGTGCCCTCGGTGCCGACGGCCTGCCAGCCGGCCGGTACGTCGAGCTCGGCGGGCCAGAGGGAGTACTGCTCCTCGTCGTTGCGCAGCACCTGGTAGCGGGTGTTCTCGTCCATGTCGGGCTCCTTCGTCGTCGTCATCGGTCGGTCGTGGCGGGGTTCGGTGCGGGTGGGTGGTGGCGGGTGGTGGTGGGCGTCACCGTCCTTCCCGGGCGTGCCGGGCGATCTGCCGCAGGGCGGCGGCGAAGTCCTCGGCCGCCCGGCGGACGGCCTCGGTGCCGTGGACGGCGGGCCGGTGGTGCCAGGTGAAGGCGAGGCGTCCGCTCCGGGCGGCGCCGACCACCTCCAGCGGGTGGGAGCCGCCGTCCCGGGGGTCGTGGTCCTGGCCGAAGGAGCCGAGCTCCGCGCGGACCAGACCGTCCCCGGCGGTCTCGGGCCTGGCGTCCCACTGGCCGAGGTAGTTGAAGACGACCTGGCCGTGCCCGCCGGCGGCGAGCCGCTCGCGGACCTCGGGGGTGCCGAAGGTGCGCAGCGCGCCGAAGCCGAGGCCGTTGCCGGGCACCGCGCGCAGTTGCCGGCGGACGGACTTCACCAGGGCGCGCCAGTCGCGGTCCGGGTCGGGCGCGGCGGGGTCGGGGACGTGGAAGCCGACGGGGTGGACGGTGGTGAACCAGCCGACCGTGCGGGAGAGGTCGACGCCCTCCAGCAGGTCCTCCCGGCCGTGGCCCTCCAGGTCCAGGCCGATCCGCTCCTGGCCGCTCCAGCGGGCCAGGGCGAGGGCGAGGGCGGCGAGCAGCACGTCGTTGACCCGGGTGCGGTAGGCGGCGGGGGCGGCGCGCAGCAGCGCCTCGGTGTCCGCCTCGTCGAGTTCGACGGTGACCGCCGCGCGGGCCGAGACGTCGCCACCGGTGCCGTCACCGCCGGTGCCGTCACCGCCGGTGCCGTCGCCGGGCCCGTCCGGGCCGCCGGGCAGGGCCGCCCGGGCGCTCACCGCCTCCTCCCAGTACGGGAGTTCGTGGTCCAGGCCGCCCTCGGCGACATGGGCGGAGAGCCGCCGCGCCCAGTCCCGGAAGGAGGTGCCGCGCTCCCCCAGGGTGATCGCCTCGCCGCGGGCGGCCTGCGCGTGGGCGCTCTCCAGGTCGTCGCGCAGCACCCGCCAGGAGACGGCGTCGACGACGAGGTGGTGGGCGGCCAGGAGCAGCAGCGCCGGGTGGTCGGGGTGGCCGGTGAACAGGGCGGCGCGCAGCAGCGGGCCGCGGGCGAGGTCGAAGCCGGCGTGGAGTTCGTCGGCGGCCTTGGCCATGGCGGCGTCGGCGGCCTCGGTGCCCTGCCCGGTCAGGTCGCAGTGGACCAGGAGGTCCTCGACGGGCGCGGGCGGCGGGTTGAACTGGTGCCAGCCGGCCTCGTCGTGCGTGAAGCGCATCCGCAGGCCGTCGTGGTGTTCGAGCAGGGCGTCGAGGGCGGCGCGCAGGGCCCGCGGGTCGGGGTCGGCGGCGAGTTCGAGCAGGGTGGACTGGTTGAAGTGGTGGTGGGCGGCGCGCGGGGTGGTCAGGAACCACTCCTGGATGGGGGTGAGCGGGACGTCCCCGGTGACCGGGCCGTCGTCGGTGCGCTCGCCGGCGGCCCGGACGACGGTGGCCAGTTCGGCCACGGTCTGGTGGCTGAAGAGGTCCCGGGTGGCCATCCGCAGGCCGTCGCGGCGCAGCCGGGACACCACCTGCATGGTGAGGATGGAGTCGCCGCCGAGCAGGAAGAAGTTGTCGTCGGCGCCGACCCGTTCGAGGCCGAGGACGTCGGCCCAGATCCGGGCGATCCGGCGT
The DNA here is from genome assembly GCF_053594915.1 of Kitasatospora sp. NPDC002543. Taxonomy (NCBI): domain Bacteria; kingdom Bacillati; phylum Actinomycetota; class Actinomycetes; order Kitasatosporales; family Streptomycetaceae; genus Kitasatospora; species Kitasatospora sp. NPDC002543. The sequence continues at coordinate 10,809 of NZ_JBSFWR010000026.1, forward strand.
TCGAGGTCGGTCTCCGGGTCCCGGCCGGGGGCGGTGGTGGCCTGGACGGGTCCGGGGTCGGGCAGGGCGCGCCGGTCGAGCTTGCCGTTGGGGGTGAGCGGCAGGCGCTCCAGGGGGACGAAGGCCGCGGGGACCAGGTGCGGCGGCAGCGACTCGGCCAGGTGGAGCCGCAGTTCGAGGGCGGGGGCGCCCCGGTCGGCGTCGGCCGGGACGACGTAGCCGACCAGTCGGCCGCCGCCGGGGCCGTCGGCGCGGACGGTGACGACGGCGTCGCGCACCAGGGGGCTGCGGCGCAGGGCGCTCTCGATCTCGCCCGGTTCGATCCGGAAGCCGCGCAGCTTGATCTGCTCGTCGGCGCGTCCGGCGAACCGGAGCCGGCCGTCGGCGTCGCGGCGGGCGAGGTCGCCGGTGCGGTACATCCGGGCGCCGGCCGGGCCGTGCGGGTCGGCGAGGAAGCGGGCGGCGGTCAGGCCTGGGCGGCCCTGGTAGCCGCGGGCGAGGCCGGGGCCGGCCAGGTAGAGCTCGCCGGTGACGCCGGGCGGTACCGGCCGCAGCGCGGTGTCCAGGACGTAGGCGCGGGTGGCGCCGCTGGGCCGGCCGATCGTGGGGCTGCCGGTGCCGGGGGCGAGCGGTTCGGTCCAGCTGGCGACGACGGTGGCCTCGGTGGGGCCGTAGGAGTTGATCATCCGCCGGCCGGGGGCCCAGGTGTCGACCAGGTCGGCGGGGCAGGCCTCGGCGCCGACCACCAGGGTGCGCAGCCCGGTGAGGGCGGCGGCCGTCGCGGGGTCCACGGTGGCCAGGGCCGCCGGGGGGATCAGGGTGTGGCTGATCCGGCGGTCGGCGAGCACCTCGGCGAGCCGTTCGCCGACCAGCGGGCCCTCCTCGCCGGTGACCAGGGCGGCCCCGGAGAGCAGTGAGATGCACAGCTCCAGCACGGAGGCGTCGAAGCTGGGCGAGGCGAACTGGAGCACCCGGTCGCCGGGGCCGACGGCGTACTGCTCGGCGGCGGCGGCCGCGAAGACGGCGAGGCCGCTGTGGGTGACCAGGACGCCCTTGGGCGTTCCGGTGGAGCCCGAGGTGTAGATGGCGTAGGCGGGGTGGGCGGGGGTGAGGCCTTCGGTGCGGTCGGCGTCGGTGGGCGGGGTGTCCGGCCCGTCGGCGGCCCAGACCTCGGCCGGGTCGTCGAGCAGCAGGTGGGCGCCGGAGTCGCGGACCATGAACTCCCGCCGGGGCGCCGGGTAGTCCGGGTCGACGGGGAGGAAGGCGCCGCCGGCCTTGGCGACGGCGAGCTGGGCGACGACCATGGCCGCCGAGCGGGGCAGGGCGAGGGCGACCAGCCGCTCCGGTCCGACGCCGCGCCCGATGAGCCGGTGGGCGAGCCGGTTGGCGGCCCGGTCCAGTTCGGCGTAGCCGATCTCCCGCTCGCCGTCGAGCAGTGCCGGTGCGTCGGGGGTGGCGGCGGCCTGCCGTTCGAACAGCTCGGCCAGGGTCGCCTCGGGCACCGGGCGGAAGGTGCCGCGGGTCTCGGCGGGCGGCGTGTCCGGGCCGGCCAGCGGCAGGGCGCCGACGGCCCGGGCCGGGTCCTGGGCGACGGCGGTCAGCAGGGCGGCGAGCTGGCCGGCCATCCGCTCGACGGTGTCCGCGTCGAACAGGTCGGTGTTGTAGGTGAGCAGGCCGTGCAGCGCGCCGCCGTCGGCCTCGGCGAACTCCAGAACCAGGTCGAAGGCCGTGCGGGTGTTGTCGGTCTCGACGTCGGCCACGTCCAGGCCGGGCAGGTCGAGGGCGGCGGACGGGGTGTTCTGGAGCACCACGAGGACCTGGAAGAGCGGGCTGCGGCTGGTGTCGCGTTCCGGCTGGACCTCGTCGACGACCTTCTCGAACGGCACGTCCTGGTGGGCGAAGGCGTCCAGGACGGTCTGCCGCACGTCGCCGAGGAGCGCCTCGAAGGGCCGCTCGGGCTCGATCCGGGAGCGCAGCACCAGGGTGTTGACGAAGAATCCGACCAGGTTCTGCGTCTCGGGCCGGTCGCGGCCGGAGGTGACGGTGCCGACGGCGACGTCGGTGTCCCCGCCGAGCCGGGCCAGGTAGGCCTGGGCGGCGGCGACCAGGGTGGTGAACAGGGTGGTGCCGCGCTCCCGGCCGACGGCGGCCAGTCGGCGGGCGGTGTCGGCGGGCAGCTCCAGCCGGGCGGTGGCGCCGTTGCTGGTGCGCACCGCGGGCCGGGGCCGGTCGGTGGGCAGCCGCAGCGCGCCGACTCCCTCCAACTGCCGCTTCCAGTAGTCGAGTTGCTCCTCGGCAGGGGCGCCGGCGGTGCGCTGCCAGTGCGCGTAGTCGGCGTACTGCACCGGCAGCGGCGCCAACGGGGGCTCCGTGGAGCCGAGTTCGGCGCGGTAGAGGTGGGCGAGGTCGGTGAGCAGCACACCGGTGGACCAGCCGTCGGTGACGATGTGGTGCAGGGTGAGGGCGAGCACGTGCTCGCCGTCGGCCAGCCTGGCCAGGGCGGGGCGCAGCAGCGGCCCGCGACGCAGGTCGAAGGGGCGGGCGCGCTCGGCGGCGAGCAGCGCGCCCAGCGCCTCCGCCCGCCCCCCGTCCGGCAGTTCGGCGAGGTCGTGCAGCGGCAGCGGGACGTCCTGCGGCGGGTGGACGAGCTGGACGCCGTGGCCGTCGACGCTGTCGAAGGTGGTGCGCAGCGACTCGTGCCGGGCCACCAGGGCGCCCAGCGCCGCGCCGAGCGCGCCGGTGTCCAGGGTGCCGCGCAGCCGCAGCGCGAGCGCGGTGGCGTACTCGGCGCCGCCGGGAGCGAACTCCTCCAGGAACCAGAGGCGTTGCTGGGCGTAGGACATCGGGGCGGCGCCCTCGCGGGGCACCGGGAGCACCGGCGGGCGGGCCGGGGCGGCCGGTTCCGCGGTGAGCAGCCGGGCCAGGCCGGCCGGGGTGGGGTGGTCGAAGACCGCGCGCGGCCCGAGGTCGGCGCCGAAGGCCTCGGCGAGGCGGGCGGCGAGGCGGATGCTGAGGATGGAATCGCCGCCCAGCTCGAAGAAGCCCTCGTCCACGCCGGGCGGGCGGATGCCGAGGACCTCGGCGAAGACCTCGGCGGTGCGGCGTTCGGCGTCGGTGCGCGGCTCGGTGCGGGAGCGGCGCTCGCCGCCGACTTCCGGCGCCGGGAGGGCGGAGCGGTCGACCTTGCCGTTGCGGCTCAGCGGGAGCGCGGCGAGCGGGACGAAGGCGGCCGGCACGAGGTAGTCGGGCAGGCTGCGGGCGGCGAAGGCCCGCAGCTCCTCGGGGTCGGCGGCGCCGACCGGGTAGGCGACCAGCCGGCGGGCGCCGGGCCGGTCCTCGCGGACGACCACGGCGACGTCGGTGACCAGCGGGTGGGCGGCCAGCACGGCCTCCACCTCGGCGGGCTCGACCCGGAAGCCCCGGATCTTCACCTGGTCGTCGGCGCGGCCGAGGAACTCCACGGTGCCGTCGGCGCGCCGCCGGGCGAGGTCCCCGGTGCGGTACATCCGGGCGCCGGGCGGGCCGGCCGGGTCGGCGAGGAAGCGGGCGGCGGTCGCCCCCGGGCGGCCGAGGTAGCCGCGGGCCAGGCCCTCGCCGGCCAGGTACAGCTCGCCCGCGCAGCCCGGCGGGACGGGCCGCAGCCGCCGGTCCAGGACGTGCACCCGCCGGTCGTCCAGCGGGCGGCCGATCGGGACGGTGCCGGGCACCGCGGCGGCGTCGGCCAGGGCGTGGGCGGTGGCGAAGGTGGTGGTCTCGGTGGGCCCGTAGCCGTCCACCACGGTGAGCCCGGGGCAGGCCGCCAGAACGCGGCGCACGGCGGCGGCGGGCACCACGTCGCCGCCGGTCCACAGGGCCCGCAGGCCGGTGAAGCAGTCCGGCGCGTCCTGGGCGAGCAGCCGGAACAGTCCGGCGGTGAGCCAGAGCGCGGTCGGTCCGTCCGGTCCGGCGAGGCGGCGCAGCACGGTGGCGTCCACCGGGCCCTCGGGGGCGACGAGGACGCAGCCGCCGTTCAGCAGGGGCGCCCACACCTCGAAGGTGGCGGCGTCGAAGGCGACCGGCGAGTGCAGCAGCACCCGGGCGCAGCTGCCGTCGGCGAAGCGGCTGTCGGTGGCGAGCGACGCCACGTCGCGGTGCCGGACGGCGACGGCCTTGGGCTCGCCGGTGGAGCCGGAGGTGTACATCACGTACGCCAGCCGGTCCGGATCGGCGGGCGGCAGCGCGGCGGGCGCCGGCTCGTCGCGGACGGCGGCGACCCGCTCGGCGGTCAGCACCGGGCCCGCACCGGCCCGGTCAAGCAGGACGCGGCGGCGTTCCTCGGGGGCGCGCAGGTCGACGGGCAGGTAGGCGCCGCCCGCCTTGAGGACGGCCAGCTGGGCGACGACGAGTTCGGCGCCGCGGTCCATCGCCAGCGCGACCCGCTCCTCGGGGGCGAGGCCGTCGGCGAGCAGCCGGGCGGCCAGCCGCTCGGACCACTCGTCGAGCTCCCGGTAGGTCAGTTCCCGTTCGCCGTCGCGCACGGCGGGGGCGTCGGGGGTGGCGCGGGCTCGCTCGGCGAAGATCCGCGGCGGGCTGCTCGGCGCCGCCGGGCGGGCGGTGGGGTGCCAGGAGGCGAGCAGGTCGCGGTCGGCCGCGGTGAGCGGGTCCAGGGCGGCGAGGTCGCCGTCCAGGCCGTCGGCGAGGGCGGTCAGCAGCCGGGCGAGGCGGTCGGCGGCGTCCCGGGCGGTGTCCGGGTCGAACAGCGCGGGGTCGTAGGCCAGGTCGAAGGCGAGCTGCCCGCTGAGGTGGGCGCGCAGGCACCAGGGGAAGGTGGTGGCGTCGTCGGCGCGCACCTCGACCACCCGGACGCCGGTGCGGTCGGCGGCGGACTCGTCGACGGGGTAGTTCTCGAACACCAGCATGCTGTCGAACAGCGCCTCCCCGGCGGGCAGTTCGCTCAGGGCCTGGATCCGGGGCAGGGCCAGGTGGTCGTGGCGGCGGCCGTCGCTCTGCCGGTCCTGGAGGTCGCGCAGCCAGGTCCGCACCTCGCCGTCCGGGATCCGGACCCGGGCCGGCACGGTGTTGATGAACAGGCCGATCATCGTCTCGACGCCGGGGAGTTCGGCGGGCCGACCGGAGACGGTGGTGCCGAAGACGACGTCCCCGGTGCCGCCGTAGCGGGCCAGCAGCAGCGCCCAGGCGCCCTCGACCAGGGTGTTGACGGTCAGTCCGGCGGCGGCCGCGTTCTCCCGCAGCCGTACCGAGAGCGCCTCGTCGAGGACCCGGTGCACGGCGGCGGTGGCGCGGGCCCGGTGGGCTCCGGCGGGCCGGCGGTCGCAGGGCAGCGCGGTCCGTTCGGTGAACCCGGCCAGGGCGTCGCTCCAGTGCTCCTCGGCGGCCCGCCCGTCCTGCTCGCGCAGCCAGGCCAGGAAGTCCGCGAAGGGGCGCCGGACCGGGCGGGGCGCCTGGGGTCCGCCGGTGAGAGCGGCGTACTCCTCGCACACCTCGGTGAGCAGTTGTCCGGTGCTCCAGCCGTCCAGGATCACGTGGTGGGTGGACCAGAGCAGCAGCAGCTCGTCGCCGGGCAGCGCGGCCAGGGCGAGCCGGGTGAGCGGCGCGGTGCCCAGGTCCAGTCCGGCGGCCCGCTCCTCGGCGAGCAGCCGTTCCGTCTCGGCGTCCCGCTGCCCGGGCGGCAGCGCCCGCCGGTCCAGGTGGCGCACGGGCAGTTCGGCGCGGCGGGCGACCAGCTGGACGGGGTGCGGCAGGCCGCGCCAGTGCACGGAGGTGCGCAGCGCGGGGGTGCGGTCGGCGACCAGCTGCCAGGCCTCGGCGAAGGCCGCCGGGTCGGCGACGCCGGCCAGCCGGACGGCGATCCGGTCCACGTAGGCGCCGTCCTCGTCGACCAGGCCGTGGAAGAGCATGCCGGACTGCAGGGGGGTGAGCGGCAGGACGTCCTCGACCCCGCGGCCGTCGCCGACCAGCCGGTCCAGCTGTTCCTGGTCGAGGCCGGCCAGCGGGAAGTCGGACGGGGTGCGGCCGCCGGCGGCGGGGTCCGCGCAGTGCTCGGTGAGCTCGCGCAGGGCCTGGAGGGTCTGCTCGGCGAGGGCCCGGACGGTGGCCTCCTCGTACACCGCCTCCGGGTACGTCCAGCCCAGTTCGAGCCGGCCGTCCTGGACCGCCCCGATGACGTCCAACAGGTAGGGGCGGGGCTCGTCGGGGTCGGCGTCCCGCCCGGCCGGGGGCAGCGAGCCGCGCAGCAGCCCCTCCGCGCCGGTGCCGGTGTCCCACTGCCCGTGGTAGTTGAAGCTGATCCGCGGCGCGGGCGCGTCGGCCGGCAGCGCGTCGGGGTGCAGGTAGCGCAGGGCGCCGTAGGAGAGTCCGCGCAGCGGGACGGCGCGCAGCTGCTCCTTGACCGAGCGCAGGGTGTCGTGCCAGCCGGCCGCGGGGTCGACGCGCAGGGCGAGCGGGAACTCGGCGGTGAACCAGCCGACCGTCCGGGAGAGGTCCTGGTCCGCGAAGAGGTCCTCGCGGCCGTGGCCCTCGACCCCGACCAGCACGGTGTCCCGGCCGCACCAGCGGGCCAGGGTGCGGCCCAGCGCGCTGAGCAGGACGTCGTTGACCTGGGTCCGGTAGACCTCCGGGACCCGGCGCAGCAGGGCCCCGGTGGTCTCCTCGTCCAGGGTCACGGTGAGGGTGGCGGCGCCGCCGTGGGTGTTGGGCCCGGGCCGCCCGGCGGGCAGCTCGGCCGGGGCCGCGCCGGTGCGGGTCCAGTGGGCGGTGTCGCCGTCCAGGGCGCCGGAGCGGGTGTGCCGCTCCAGCCGGGTGGCCCAGCGGGCGTAGGAGGTGCCCTGGTCCGGCAGCCGGACGGGCGCGCCGGTGCGGGCGGCGCGGTAGGCCGTTTCGAGGTCGGCCAGCAGGATGCGCCAGGAGACTCCGTCGACGGCCAGGTGGTGGGCGGTCAGCACGAGTTGGCCCGGCTGCCGCTCGCCGCCGTCGAAGAACAGGGCGCGCAGCATCCGGCCGCCGAGCGGGTCGAGGGAGCGCTGGGCCTGCTCGGCGGCCCGCTGCACCTCCTCCTCCACGGCGCCCTCGTGGGCCGTGAAGAGGCCGTCCGGGGCCTGCTCCAGGACTTCCTGGCGCCAGTCGGTCCCGTCGTGGCGGAACCGGGTGCGCAGCGCCGGGTGGTGCGCCGCCAGGGCGAGCACGGCCGCGCGCAGGGCCGCCGGGTCGGTGTCCGGGGCCAGGGCCAGCCGCTGGGTCATGGTGAAGCGCAGCGCGTCGCCGGGGCGGCGGCCGTCCAGGTACCCGTGCTGGATCGGGGTGAGCGGCGCCTCGGTGGGCTCGGCCTCCAGGCCGGCCGCCACGGGGGCGGCCGACTCCCCTGCGGCGAGGGCGAGTTCGGCGACGTTCTGGTAGCGGAAGACGTCCTTGGTGGTGAGCGCGAGCCCGGCGGCGCGGGCCCGGGAGACGATCTGGATGCTGAGGATGGAGTCGCCGCCGAGGGCGAAGAAGTTGTCCCGGGCTCCGATCCGCTCCACGCCGAGCACCTCGGCCCAGATCGCGGCGAGCCGCTCCTCGGTGCCGGGGCGCGGGGCGACGTACGCGGTGGTGCGGTCGGGCCGGGCGGACGGGGCGGGCAGGGCCCGCCGGTCGGTCTTGCCGCTGGTGGTGCGCGGGATGCGGGCCAGCGGGACGAACGCGGTGGGCACCAGGTGGTCGGGCAGGGTGCGCCGCAGCCAGGCCCGCAGTTCCTCGGCGGGCGGCACCCGGTCCCCGGCCGGCACCGGGTAGCCGACCAGCAGGGTCCGGCCGCCCAGTTCGCGGGCGGCGACGGCGCAGTCCGCGAGGTCGGGGTGGGTCAGCAGGGCGGCCTCCACCTCGCCGGGTTCGATCCGGAAGCCGCGGATCTTGACCTGCTCGTCGGCGCGGCCGAGGAACTCCAGCTGCCCTTCGGCGTCCCAGCGGGCCAGGTCGCCGGTGCGGTACATCCGGGTGCCGGGCGGGCCGTAGGGGTCGGCGAGGAAGCGGGCGGCGGTCAGCCCGGGCCGGCCGAGGTAGCCGCGGGCGACCTGCGCCCCGGCCAGGTACAGCTCCCCCGGCGTGCCGGGCGGCACCGGGCGCAGCGCGCCGTCGAGCACGTAGGCGGCGGTGTTGCGGCCCGGCCGGCCGATCACCGGGCGCCCGGGGTGGTCGGCGCAGCGGGCGTAGGCGGCGTCGACGGTGCACTCGGTGGGCCCGTACAGGTTGTAGGTGCTGATGCCGAACTCGGCCTGTGCGGCGCACAGGTCCCGCCAGGTGGCGGCGGGGACGGCCTCGCCCCCGAGCTGGAGCAGCCGGGGGTGGTGGGCGGCGGGGGCGAACAGTCCGGCGGCGGTGAGCTCGCGCAGGAAGGAGGGGGTGACGTTGACGACGTCGAGCCGCCGTTCGACGATCCGGGCGAGGAAGGCCTGCGGGTCCAGCCGGACGTCCTCGTCGATCAGGTGGAGCTCCTGGCCGGAGACCAGCAGCAGCGGGCCCTCCCAGCTGGTGTCGAAGGAGAGCGAGGCGCTGAGGGCGACCCGCAGCCGGGCGCCGTCGGCGGTGTGCGGGACGAGCATCCCCTCCCGGTGGTCCCGGCAGAGGTTGACCAGCTGGCGGTGCTCGACGACCACGCCCTTGGGGCGGCCGGTGGAGCCGGAGGTGTGGATCAGGTAGGCGGCGTGCCCCGGCAGCAGCGGGGCGGTCCGCTCGGCGTCGGTCAGGTCGTGGCCGGGCAGGGCGTCCCAGGGCACCTCGCGCAGGGTCCGCTCGGTGAGGACGGTGCGCGGCCGGGTGTCGTCGAGCAGCAGGGCGGCCCGCTCCTCGGGCAGGTCCGGGTCGACGAACTGGAGGGCGGCGCCCGCCTTGAGCACCGCGAACAGGGCGACCAGCAAGTCGGAGGTGCGCGGCAGCCGGACGGCGACCACCTGCTCCGGGCCGGCGCCGAGGGCCGTCAGGTGGCGGGCGAGCCGGTTGGCGCGGGCGTTGAGCGCGCTGTAGTCCAGGGTGGCGTCCCGGGCGACCACCGCGGTGGCGTCCGGGGTGCGGGCGGCCTGCTCCTCGAACAGGGCGGTGAAGGTGGTGTCCGGGCCGGGCAGCGCCTCGCCCCGGCTCTGCCGCAGCACTTCCCGCCGCTCGTCCCCGGTCATCAGCGGCAGCTCGCCGACCGGCGTGTGCGGGGCCTCGGCGGCGGCCGTCAGCAGGGTGGTCAGCCGGGCGGTGAGCCGTTCGGCGGTCCGGGCGTCGAACAGCCCGGTGCTGTACTCCAGGTAGCCGGTCAGTGCGCCGTCGTGCTCGGCGAAGTCGAAGGAGAGGTCGAAGGTGGCGTTGCGGACCGGCGGGGTGATCGGCTCCGCCGTCAGGCCGGGCAGCCGGGGCGCCTCGGCGCCGAGGTTGTGCAGTGCCACCATCACCTGGAACAGCGGGGTGCGGCTGGTGTCGCGCTCCGGCTGGAGGACGTCCACCAGCCGTTCGAAGGGCACCTCCTGGTGGGCCAGGGCGTCCAGGACGGTGCGCTGCGCGGCGGTCAGCAGCTCGTGGAAGGACCGTTCGGGGCGGATGTCGCCGCGCAGCACCAGGGTGTTGACGAACATGCCGACCACGTCGTGGAGTTCGCCCCGTTCGCGGCCGGAGGTGACGGTACCGACGGCGACGTCGCTCTGCCCGGACCAGCGGGCCAGCAGCACCTGGCAGGCGGCCAGCAGCACGGTGTAGAGGGTGCCGTCGGCCTCCCGGCCGCGCTCGCGCAGCCGGGCGGTCAGGTCGGCGGGCAGGGTGAAGGCGACCAGCGCGCCCTCCCGGGTGCGCACCGCCGGGCGCGGCCGGTCGGTGGGCAGTTCCAGCGGCTCCAGGCCCTCCAGGGCGCCGCGCCAGTGGGCGAGGTCGGCCTCGGCGGCGGCGGTGCGGGTGCGCTGCCAGGCCGCGTAGTCGGCGTACCGGACGGGCAGCGCGGGCAGGTTCGGGCGACGGCCTTCGAGGGCGGCGGCGTACAGCTCGCCGAGGTCGCGGCCGAGCACGCCCATCGACCAGCCGTCGGTGGCGATGTGGTGCACGGCCAGGGCGAGGACGTGCTCCTCGGCGGCCGTGCCGAGCAGCCGGGCGCGCAGCACCGGCCCGGCTTCGAGGTCGAAGGGGGTGGCGGCGATCCGCTCCAGCCGGGCGTCCAGCTCCGCCGGCCGGACGGGCTCGTACGGCAGCTCGACGGGGTGCGGCGGGTGCACCACCTGCCGGGCCCGGCCGTCCCGTTCCGCGTACGTGGTCCGCAGCGCCTCGTGCCGTGCGACCAGGGCGTCCAGGGCGGTGCCCAGGGCGGCCCGGTCGAGGGGGCCGCGCAGCCGCAGCACCGACAGCGAGGTGTACTCGGTGCTGCCGGACTCGAAGCGGTCGAGGAACCAGAGCCGCTGCTGGGCGTAGGAGAGCGGCGCGTCGGCGTCCGGGTCGGCGGCGGGGATGACGGCGGCCGTGGTGCCCGCGCCCGGTGCGCCGAGCGCCCCGGCGAGGTCGGCGAGCACGGGGTGGGTGAACAGCAGCCGGGGCGAGAGGTCCGCGGAGCCGAAGGCGGCGCGCAGCCGGGCGGTGACCCGCACGGCGAGGATGGAGTCCCCGCCGAGGGCGAAGAAGTCGTCCTCGGCGCCGATCTCCCCGGCGGACAGCACCTCCGTCCAGGCCTCGGCGACCAGCCGCTCGGCGGGGGTGCGGGGCGCGGTGCGCTCGCGGCCGGCCGCGAAGCCGTCCGGCCCCGGCACCGGCAGGGCGCGCCGGTCGAGCTTGCCGTTGGGGGTGAGCGGGAGGGCGGCCAGCGGGACGTAGGCGGCGGGCACCAGGTAGGCGGGCAGCAGCCGTTCCAGGTGGGCGCGGAGTTCGGCGGCGCCCGGGGGCCGGGCCGGGTCCTCGCCGACGACGTGGGCGACCAGCCGGCGGGTGCCGGCCGGGTCCTGGTGGACGCCGACGGTGGCGAGGGCGATGCCCGGGTGGGTCTGCAGGGCGGCCTCGATCTCGCCGGGTTCGATCCGGTAGCCGCGGATCTTCACCTGCTGGTCGGCGCGGCCCAGGTAGCGCAGGGTGCCGTCGGCCTGCCGGCGGGCCCGGTCGCCGGTGCGGTACATCCGGGTGCCGGGGGCGCCGAAGGGGTCGGCGAGGAAGCGGGTGGCGGTCAGGCCGGGCCGGTTGAGGTAGCCGCGGGCCAGGCCCTCGCCCGCCACGTACAGTTCGCCGACGGCGCCCGGGGGCAGCGGGGCGAGGTCGTCGTCGAGCACGTACAGCCGCAGGTCGGCGATGCCGGTGCCGATCGGGCCGGGGCCGCCCGCCGTGGCGGTGGCGAGGTCCAGCGCGGTGTGGGTGACGTGCACGGTGGTCTCGGTGATGCCGTACATGTTCACCAGGCGCGGCGCGTCCTCGGGGTGGCGCCGGTACCAGTCGGCGAGCCGGGTGACGTCCAGCGCCTCGCCGCCGAAGACCACCGTGCGCAGCGCCAACCGGGCGGATGTGTCGGGCAGTTGGGCGTCGGCGCGGTCCAGCTGGTGGAACGCGGACGGGGTCTGGTTGAGCACCGTGACCCGTTCGTCGGCGAGCAGCCGCAGGAAGTCCTCCGGGGAGCGGGCGGTGTCCTCGGGCACCACGACGAGCCGGCCGCCGTGCAGCAGCGGGCCCCACAGCTCCCAGACCGAGAAGTCGAAGGTGTAGGAGTGGAAGAGCGTCCAGACGTCCTCGGCGCCGAAGCCGAACCGCTCCCGGGTCTGCTCGAACAGCCGCACCACGTTGGCGTGCGGCACCACCACGCCCTTGGGGCGGCCGGTGGAGCCGGAGGTGAAGATGGCGTACGCGGGGCTGTCGGGCAGCGGGCGGTGCCCGGCGCCGAGCGGGCCGGCCGGGCGGCGGGCGAGGTCGGCGCGCACCCCGGGGGCGGCCAGGGCGAGGACGGGGACCTCCACGCCGGCCTGCTCCTCGGTCGTCACCAGCGCCACCGGGGCGGCGTCGCGCAGCAGTTCGGTGCGGCGCTCGGCGGGCAGGCCCGGGTCGAGCGGCAGGTAGGCCGCGCCGGTCTTGAGGACGGCGAGGACGGCCACCACCAGTTCGGCGGTGCGGGGCAGTGCGAGGGCGACGTAGCGCTCGGGGCCGGCGCCGTACCCGGCCAGCCGGTGGGCCAGCCGGTCGGCCCGGGCGTCCAGCTCGGCGTAGGACAGCTGCTCCCCGCCGCAGGTGACGGCGACGGCCCGCGGGGCGCGGGCGGCCTGCTCCTCGAACAGCTCGACCAGGGTGCGCCCGGGCCGGCCCTGCGCGGTGCCGTTCCACTCGACCAGCAGCCGGTGCCGCTCCTCCTCGGTGGTCCAGGCGAGCGAGCGCAGCGGGCGGTCCAGTCCGTCGGCCAGGCCGGTGAGCAGCAGGCAGAGCCGCTCGGCGAGGCCGCGCACGGTGGCGGCGTCGAACAGCCCGGGGTCGTAGGCGAGGTCGAAGCCGACCTGCCCGCCCTGGTAGGCGCGCAGCACCAGCGGGAAGTTGGTGGCGTCCCGGGAGGAGACCTCGGCCAGCCGCACCCCGGTGCCGGCGGCGTCGGTGTCGTCGAAGGGGTAGTTCTCGAAGGCGACGATGCTGTCGAACAGGGCGCTGCCAGGCGGGACGTCGCTGTAGCCGGTGAGCTCGGCCAGCGAGACCGCCGCGTGCCGGCGGGCCTCGGCCTGGTCCGCCTGGAGCTCGCGCAACCAGTCGGCGGCGGTGCGGGCGCCGTCCACCCGGACCCTGGTCGGCAGGGTGTTGATGAACATGCCGATCATCGACTCGACGCCGGGCAGTTCCTCCGGCCGGCCGGAGACGGTGGTGCCGAACAGCACGTCCGGCTCGCCGCTGTAGCGGGACAGCAGCAGCGCCCAGGCGCCCTGCACGACGGTGCCCAGGGTCAGCCCGGACTGCCGGGCGGCGCGGGCGAGCCGCTCGGAGACCGGCTCGGGCAGGGCGGCGCTGTGGCTGCCGGCCGAGCGGGCCCGGTGGGCCTCGCGCCGGGTGCGGTCGGCGGGCAGCGGGGTGGCGGTGGCGAAACCGTCCAGCACGGACCGCCAGTGGGCGCGGGCGGCCCCGGCGTCCTGCCCGGCCAGCCAGTGCACGTAGTCGGCGAAGGGCCGGCGCACCGCCGGGGCGGGCGCGCCGCCGGTGGTGAGCGCCGCGTACTCGGCGAAGACGTCGGTGAGCACCTGGGCGAGGCTCCAGCCGTCCAGGATCAGGTGGTGGGAGGTCCAGAGCAGCTGGACCCTGGCCTCGGGCAGCCGGACCAGGGTGAGCCGGGTGAGCGGGGCGGTGGCGATGTCCAGACCGAGGGCGAGGTCCTCGGCGCGCAGCCGGGCCAGCCGTTCGGCCCGCTCGACCGGGTCGGCGGCCCGCAGGTCCAGGTGGGCGACCGGCAGCCGGACGCCCCGGCGCACCACCTGGAGCGGGGCGGGCACGCCCTCCCAGACCACCGAGGTGCGCAGCGCGGGCGTCCGGTCGGCGACCCGCTGCCAGGCCAGGGCGAGCGCCCGCGGGTCGGCGACGCCCTCCAGCAGCAGGACGGCCTGGTCCAGGTAGACGTCGTCCTCGCCGCCGACCAGGCGGTGGAAGAGCATGCCCTCCTGGAGCGGGGTGAGCGGCAGCAGGTCCGCCACGTCCCGGCCGTCGCCGACCAGGCGGTCCAGCTGCTCCTGGTCGAGGCCGACCAGCGGGAAGTCGGAGGGGGTGCGGCCGCCGGCGCCGGGTTCGGCGCAGTGCTCGACGACGGCGCCCAGCGCGGCCAGCACGGCCTGGGACAACTCCCGTACGGTGTCGGCCTCGTGGATGTCCTCACTGTAGTGCCAGGTGAGCTCCAGCTCGCCGTCGGCGACCACGGCGGAGACGTCCAGCAGGTGGTCCAGCGGCTCGTCCGGGGCGAGGTCCCGGCCGGGGGCCTGCCCGGCGGGGGCGAAGTCGCCGGCCTCGGGGGCGGTCCACTGGCCGTGGTAGTTGAAGCAGACCTGCGGCAGCGGGACGTCCCGCAGGGCGGCGGCGTCCGGCGCGGGCGAGCCGAGCCGGGCGAGGGCCTCGTAGCCGAGGCCGCGGCGGGGCACGGCCCGCAGCCGCTCCTTGACGTGCTTGAGGGTGGCGGCCCAGTCGGGGGCCCCGGGCAGGTCCAGGGTGACGGGGTACTGGGTGGTGAACCAGCCGACGGTGCGGGACAGGTCGAGGCCGTCGAACAGGTCCTCGCGGCCGTGGCCCTCCAGGGCGACGGTGACCCGGCCGGTGCCGGTCCAGTCGGCGAGGGCCCGGCCGAGGGCGCTCAGCAGCACGTCGTTGACCTGGGTGCGGTACACCTCGGGCACCTTGCGCAGCAGCGCCTCGGTGGTGGCCCGGTCGAGCCGGCCGCGCAGGGTGCGCACCGAGCCGGCCGTGGGGGTGCCGGGCCGGTCGACGGGCAGCGGCGCGGCGGGGGCGGCGGTCTCGGCCCTCCAGTACGGCAGGTCCTCGTCCAGGCCGCCGGCCCGGACCAGCTCGGAGAGCCGGTGCGCCCAGTCGGTGAACGCGGTGGGTTCGGGCTCCAGGCCGGGGTCGGTGCCCGCGGCGGCCCGCCGGTAGGCCTGCTCCAGGTCGGCGAGCAGCACCCGCCAGGAGACGCTGTCCACGGCGAGGTGGTGGGCGGTCAGGAAGAGCTGGGGCCGGGCCCCGTCCTCGGCGCGGAACAGGACGGCGCGCAGCAGGGCGCCGGTGGCCGGGTCGAGTTCGGCGCGGGCTGCCTCGGCGGCCCGCAGCCGGGCGGCCCCGGGCCCGGACCCGGCCTCCGACTCGGCCTCGCCGCCGGGGTCGAGCCGGACCAGCAGCCGTCCGGCGTCGGCGGCCGGCTCCTGGCGCGGGCCGTCCTGCCCCGGGGTGAAGCGGGTGCGCAGCGCCGGGTGGGCGGCCACCAGCGCGTCCAGCGCCCGTTCCAGGGCGGGCTCGTCCAGCTCGTGCGGCAGGTCGAGCAGCATCGACATGGTGAAGTGGCGCAGCGGGCCGTGGGCGGCGAAGAACCACTCCTGGACGGGGGTGAGGGGAGCCGGCCCGTCCTGGTGGCGCGGAGCGGGGGCGGCCTGCGCCCCGACGGTGCGGGCCGCGGCGGCGAGGTCGGCGACGGTCTGGTGGCGGAAGACGTCCTGGGAGCCGATCCGCAGGCCCTCGGCGCGGGCCCGGGAGACGGCCTGGATGCTCAGGATCGAGTCCCCGCCGAGTTCGAAGAAGTTGTCGGTGACGCCGACCCTCGGCACGCCCAGCACCTCGGCCCAGATGGCGGCGAGGGTCTCCTCCTCGGGGGTGCGCGGGGCGACGAACCCGCCCTCCCGGACGTCGGCCTCGGGGGCGGGCAGGGCGCGGCGGTCCAGCTTGCCGCTGGTGTTGAGCGGCAGCGCGTCGAGCACGGTGAAGGAGGAGGGCACCATGTGGTCGGGCAGCACCCGGCGCAGTGCCGCGCGCAGTTCGGCGACGGGGCGGGCGGCGCCGTCGGCGAACACCAGGTAGGCGGCCAGCCGGTGGTGACCGTGGGCGTCGGGGACGGCGGTCACGGCGGCCGCGGCGACCTCGGGGAGGTCGAGCAGGGCGGCCTCGATCTCGCCGGGTTCGATCCGGTGGCCGCGCACCTTGACCTGGTCGTCGGCGCGCCCGAGGTACTCCAGGCGCCCGTCGGCGGTCCAGCGGGCCAGGTCGCCGGTGCGGTACATCCGGGTGCCGGGCGGGCCGTAGGGGTCGGCGGTGAAGCGGGCGGCGGTCAGGCCCGGGCGCCCGGCGTAGCCGCGGGCGACCTGCTCGCCGGCCAGGTGGAGTTCGCCGCTCACCCCGGGCGGCACCGGCTGGAGCCGGCCGTCGAGGACGTAGGCGCGGACGTTGGGCAGCGGGCGGCCGACCAGCGGCCGGTCCCCGCCGTCGATGCGGCAGGCGAGCGCGTCGACGGTGCACTCGGTGGGCCCGTAGTAGTTGTAGGCGGCCACCTCGGGGCGGGCGGCGAGCTCGCGCCAGAGCCGGGGGGCCACCGCCTCGCCGCCGAGCATCAGCACCCGGGGGCGGTGGCGGGGGTCGTCGAGCAGCCCGGCGGGCAGCAGTTGGCGCAGGTAGGAGGGGGTGAGGTCGAGGAAGTCGATCCGGTGGCGCACGACGAACTCGACCAGGGCGGCCGGGTCCATCCGGGTGGTCTCGTCGACCAGGTGCAGCGGGTGGCCGTCGGCCATCAGCAGCAGGCCCTCGAGCGAGGTGTCGAAGGAGAAGGAGGCGGTCAGCGCGACGTTCAGCGGCCCGCCGCCGGCGTCGGCGACGAAGCCGGCCCGGTGGGCGGCGAGCAGGTGGGTCAGGGCGCGGTGCGGCACGGCGACGCCCTTGGGGCGGCCGGTGGAGCCGGAGGTGTAGAGCACGTACGCGGGGGTCGCCGGGTCCGGCGCGGGGAGCCGCCCGGTGTCCTCGTGGTCGGTCCCCGTCAGCTCGCGCAGGGTCTGCTCGTCCAGCAGCAGGGCCGGCCCGGAGTCCTCCAGCAGGTAGCGGACGCGCTCCTCGGGCAGCGCCGGGTCGACCGGCACGTAGCCGGCGCCGGTCTTCCAGACCGCGAGGACGGCCGTCACCAGGTCGGCGGTGCGCGGCAGGCGCAGCGCGACCAGCCGTTCGGGGCCGGCGCCGCAGGAGGACAGCCGCTGGGCGAGCCGTTCGGCGCGAGCGTCCAGCGTCGCGTAGTCCAGCCGCTCCTCCCCGGCGACCAGCGCCAGGGCGTGCGGGGTCTCGGTGGCCCGGCGCCGGAACAGTTCCGGCAGGGTGACGTCCTCGACGGGCAGCGCGGTGGCGTTCCAGTCCCGGGTGACCCGCTCGGTCTCCCGCGCGGAGAGCAGCGGCAGGGTGGCGAGCCGGCGGTCCGGTTCGGCGGCGGCGCCCTCCAGCAGCCGCAGCAGCTGGTCGGCCGTCCGGGCGGCGGTGGGGGCGTCGAAGAGGTCGGCACGGTACTCGAGGACGCCGGTGAGCGCCTCGCCGTCGGGGACGAACTCCACGCTGAGGTCGAAGGTGGCGGCCTGCCGGGGCACGGTGACCGGCTCGGTGGCGAGGCCGGGCCGGTCGCCGGCCGCGGGCGGTGCGGGGTGCAGCAGCACCAGCACGTCGAACAGCGGGTTGCGGCCGGCTTCGCGGGGCGCGCCGACCGCCTCGACCAGCCGCTCGAACGGCGTGTCTCCGTGGGCGAGGGCGTCGTTGCCGGTCTCGGTGGCGGCCGTGAGCAGTTCGCGGAAGGAGGCGTCGGGCGCGACCCGGGTGCGCAGCACCACGGTGTTGACGAAGCAGCCGACGGCCCGTTCCAGCTCGGTGCGGGTGCGCCCGGCCATCAGGGTGCCGACGGTGACGTCCGGCCGGCCGGACCACCGGGCCAGCAGCGCCTGGGTGCCGGCCACCAGCGCGGTGTTGAGGGTGCCCTGCCGTTCGGCCGCGAGGGCGCGCAGCCGGGCGGTGAGCGGCGCGGGGACGGTGAAGGTGTGCAGGGCGCCGGGGCCGGCCTCCTCGCCGCGCCGCGGGTGGTCCAGCGGCAGTTCGGTCGGCTCGGCGCCGGCCAGCTTCTCCCGCCAGTGGGCGAGGTGCCGCTCCAGCCGGTCGCCGGCCAGCTGCTCGCGCTGCCACACCGCGAAGTCCGGGTACTGGGTGGGGACTTCGGGCAGTTCGGGTTCGGCGCCGCGGGCCAGGGCGGCGTAGACGGTGCACAGCTCGTCCAGGACGACGCCCATCGACCAGCCGTCGGTGACGATGTGGTGGGCGGTCAGCTGCAGCACGTGGGACAGCGGCGACTCGGCCACCAGCAGGGCGCGCAGCAGCGGCCCCCGGGCGAGGTCGAAGGGCCGGCCGTACTCCCGCAGCAGGACCGCGTCCAGGCTCTCGCCGCCGGCCTGCTCGTGGACCGGCAGCTCCACCGGCCCGGCCTCCCGGACGATCTGCACCGGCCGGCCGTCGGCCTCCTCGAAGGTGGTGCGCAGCGCCTCGTGGCGGGCCACCACGGCGGTCAGGGCGGCGGCGAGCGCCGTGCGGTCCAGCGCCCCGGTGAACCGCAGGGCGACGGCGCTGTTGTAGCGGGCGTCCCCGGGGCTCAGCCGGTCCAGGAACCAGAGCCGCTGCTGGACGAAGGAGGGCGGCAGCGGTCGGCCCCGGTCGGCGCGCGGGATGGCCCGGTCGGCGGGGCGGGTGCCGCCGGCCCGGCCGGCCAGCCGCTTGCGCAGGGCCTCCTGGAGGTCGGCGGGCAGGGCGGCGGCGCGGTCTCGCTTCGAAGTCGTCATGGTCGGCTCCTCACCGTTCGTTCTCGTCGGGGCGGCCGGAGTCGGCGGCTTCGTCAGGGGCGTCGGGATCGTCGGGGTCGTCGAGGGCGTCGCCAGGGGCGTCGGGGTCGTCGGGTCCGTCCAGCGCGGCGGCTTCGAGCTCGCTGAGCACCAGGTCCTCCACCAGCTCGGCGAGGGCGGCCACGGTGCGGGAGACCAGCACGTCGCGGGGGGTGAGGGTGACACCGAAGTCGTCGTTGGCCCGGGAGGCGATCAGCAGGGCGCGCATGGAGTCGCCGCCCAGCCGGAAGAAGTCGTCGGTGGCGCCGACGGCGGTGTGCAGGGTCTCGGCCCAGATCTCCGCCACCGCCTCCTCGGTGGGGGTGCGGGGCGCGACCCGCTCGGCCGGCTCGGCCTCCTCCGGGGCGGGGGCGGGCAGGGCGGCGCGGTCGGTCTTGCCGCTCGCGGTGAGCGGGAAGCGCTCCAGCACCGCGAAGGCCGAGGGGACCATGTGGCCGGGCAGCGCGCGGGCGGCGAGGGCGCGCAGTTCGGCACCGGTCGGCGGCTCGGTGCCGGGGGCGGCGAGCAGGTGGGCGACCAGACGGGGCAGCCCGGGCTCGTCCTCCCGGATGCTCACCACGGCGTCCAGGACGGCCGGGTGGCGGGACAGCACGGCCTCCACCTCGCCGGCCTCGATCCGGTGGCCGCGCAGCTTGAGCTGGTGGTCGGTGCGGCCCAGGTAGTGCAGTTCGCCGTGGCGGTCGCGGCGCACCAGGTCCCCGGTGCGGTACATCCGGCCGCCGGGCGGCCCGTACGGGTCGGCGGTGAAGCGGGCGGCGGTCAGGCCGGGCCGGCCTAGGTAGCCGCGGGCCAGGGCCGGTCCGCTCAGCCACAGTTCGCCGGGGACGCCGTCGGGCACCGGCCGCAGCCGGGCGTCCAGGACGTACGCGCGGGTGGCGGGCAGCGGGCGGCCGATCGGCGGGGCGGTGCCGTCGGCGGTCAGCGGGTCGGACCAGGTGGCGACCACGGTGGCCTCGGTGGGGCCGTAGGAGTTGACCATCCGGTGGTGCGGGGCCCAGCGGGCGACCAGGTCGGCGCCGCAGGCCTCGGCGCCGACGATCAGGGTCCTCAGCGCGGGCAGGCTGCCGGGGGTGTCGTCCGGCAGGGTGGCGAGGGCGGCGGGCGGCAGCAGGGTGTGGGTGACGCCCTCCGCCCGGAGCAGCGCGGCCAGGTGGGCGCCGAGCAGCGGCCCCGGCTCGGGCACCACCAGCCGGGCGCCGTGCGGCAGGGCCAGGCACAGTTCGAGCACCGAGGCGTCGAAGCTGGGGGGGGCGAAGGCCAGCACCCGGTCCCCCGGGGCCACCCGGTAGTGGGCGGCCTCGGCGGCGGCGAAGGCGGCGAGGCCGCGGTGGGTGACGACGACGCCCTTGGGGGTGCCGGTGGAGCCGGAGGTGAAGATGACGTAGGCCGGGTCGTCGGGGTCGAGCGGGCGGGTCCGGTCGGCGTCGGTGGGGCGGTGGTCCGGGGCGCCGTCCGGGGCGGCGAGGAGTTCGGCGACCTCCTTGGCGTCCAGGGTCAGGGCGGGGGCCGCGTCGCGCAGCATCGCCCCGATCCGCTCCTCGGGGTAGTGCGGGTCGACGGGCAGGAAGGCGGCGCCGCTCTTCGCCACCGCCAGTTCGGCGAGCACGGTGTCCGCCGAGCGGGGCAGCAGCAGGGCGACGGTCTCCCCGGGGCCGGCGCCGCGCGCGATCAGCCGGTGGGCCAGCCGGTTGGCGTGGGCCTCGGCCTCGGCGTACGTCAGTTCCAGGCCGGCGGCGCTGAGGGCGACGGCCCGCGGCCACCGGTCCGCGGCGGCCTCGACCAGGGCGGGCAGGGTTGCCGGGGGCACCGGGGCGAGTTCGGGGCGGGCCGGGCCGCGCAGCAGCCGCTCGTGTTCGCCGGGCGGCAGCAGGTCGAGTTCGTCCAGCGGGGTGGTGCCGTCCGAGTCGGCCAGCGCGGTCAGGGTGTGCAGCAGTTGGCCGGCCAGCCGCCCGGCGCTCTCCCGGTCGAGGTGGCGGGGGTCGTGGCCGAGCTCGACGGCGAGCCGTTCGCCGGGCGAGACGACCACGGTGAGCGGGTAGTTGGTGGCCTCCCGGGCGTCGAGGTCGCGCAGCAGCAGGCCGTGGGCGCCGGCCGTGGCGTCGCCGACCGGGTAGTTCTCGAAGACCACCAGGCTGTCGAACAGCTCGGTGCCCGGCGGCACCTGGCTCAGCCCGTGCATCCGGGCCAGCGGCAGGTGGTCGTGGCGGCGGTCCTCGGCCTGCTCCTCCTGGAGGGTGCGCAGCCAGTCGGCGCAGGGCCGGCGGCCGTCGACGGCGACCCGGGCGGGCAGGGTGGTGATGAACAGGCCGACGATGCCGTCCGCGCCCGGCAGGTCGGCGGGCCGGCCGGAGACGGTGGTGCCGAAGCAGACCCGCGGCTCGCCGCTCCAGCGCGACAGCAGCAGCGCCCAGGCGCCCTGCACCACGGTGTTGAGGGTCAGCCGGTGGCGGCGGGCGAACTCCTGGAGCCGCGCGGTGCTCGCCTCGTCCAGCCGGTGCGACAGCCAGTCCCCGGAGCGGGTGGTCTCACCCGGGGCGGGGCGGCGGTCCCAGGGCAGGGCGGTGGGGGCGGTGAGGTCGGCGAGCACGCCGCGCCAGTGCTCGACGGCGGCGCCGGTGTCGCGGGCGGCGAGGCCGCGGACGTGGTCGGCGAAGGGCCGGCGCTCGGGCAGTTCGGGCCGCTCGCCGCGGGCGAGGGCGGCGTGGGCGGCCAGGACGTCCCCGAGGACGTGGAAGACGCTCCAGCCGTCCAGTAGCACGTGGTGGAACTCCCAGACCACCCGGACGGCGTCGGGGCCGAGCCGGATCAGGTCGAGGCGCAGCAGTGGGGCGCGGTCCAGGGCGAGCGGGCGGGTGCGCCGGTCGGCGAGCAGTTCCTCCAGCCGCTCGTGGTGCCGCGCCTCGGTCAGCCCGCTCCAGTCGTGCCGGGTGACGGGCAGTGTCGCCCGGCGGTGGACGACCTGGAGCGGGACCGGTACGTCCCGGAGCACCACCGAGGTGCGCAGCACCGGGGTGCGGTCGACGACGTGCTGCCAGGCGACGGCCAGCAGGTCGGGGTCGCGGGCGCCGTCCAGGACGAAGGTGATCTGTTCGACGTACAGGCCGTGCCGGGCCTCGTCGAGGCCGTGGACGACCATGCCGGTCTGGGTGGGGGTGAGCGGCTGGATCTCCGTCACCTCCCGTCCGGTGCCGGCCAGCCGGTCGACGCCGGCCTGGTCGAGGCCGGCCAGCGGGAAGTCGGAGGGGGTGCGGCCGCCGGCGCCGGGTTCGGCGCAGTGGCGGACGATCTCCCGCAGCTCGTCCAGCAGTTCGGCGGCCAGCCGGGCGACCGTCCCGCCGTGGTGCAGCGCGCGGGAGTAGGACCAGGTGAAGGAGAGCCGGCCGTCGGCGACCTGCCCGAGCACGTCCAGGACGTGGGGGCGGCGGGCCGTGCGGTCCATGCCGCCGGTGAGCGGGCCGGCCGGTTCGCGCAGCAGGCCGCCGGGGGTGGCCGTCCGGTCCTGCCGGCCCAGGTAGTTGAAGCCGATCCGCGGCAGCGCGAGGCCGGGCACCGGCCTGAGGTGGCGCAGCGCGCCGTGGCCGAGGCCGCCGCCGGGCACGGCCCGCAGGTTCTCCTTGACGGCCTTGAGGGCGGTGCCGGTGTCGGCGTCCCGGGGCACGTCGAGGGCGACGGGGTACATCGCGGTGAACCAGCCGACGGTGCGGGACAGGTCGACGCCTTCGAGGAGGTCCTCGCGGCCGTGGCCCTCCAGGGCGACGAGCACCCGGTCCCGTCCGGTCCAGCGGGCCAGGACCCGGCCGAGGGCGCAGAGCAGGACGTCGTTGACCCGGGTGCGGTAGGCCTCCGGGACGTCCTGGAGCAGTCGGCGGGTGTCCTCGGCGCCCAGTTCGAAGGTCAGCGACTCCTCGGTGTCGGCGGTGTTGGCGCCCTCCAGGTCCACCGGTATCTCGTCGTCCACCAGGCTCTGCCAGTAGGGGAGTTCGGCGTCGAAGCCGCCGGCCGCGGTGTGTGCGGCGAGCCGTTCGGCCCAGGCCCGGAAGGAGGTGGTCTTGGCGCCGAGGTCGGGCCGCTCTCCGGCGCTGAGCGCGCGGTGGGCGCGCTCCAGGTCCTCCAGCAGGATCCGCCAGGAGACGGCGTCGACCACCAGGTGGTGGGCGGTCAGCAGCAGGACGGGGCGGGGGTCGTCGGCGAAGCGGCAGAGCGCGGCCCGCAGCAGCGGGCCGGCGGCCAGGTCGAAGCCCTCGGCGAGGCGCTCGCCGAGCCCGCGCAGGACGGCCTCGCGCTCCTCTCCCCCGGCCGCCTCGTGGACGTGCAGCTCGGGGGCCTGGCCGGGTGCGGTGCCGTGCTGGCGCCGGTGGCCGTCGGGCAGCGGTTCGTAGCGCAGCCGCAGGGCGTCGTGGTGGTCCAGGACGGCGGCCAGGGCGGCCCGCAGGTCGCGTTCCCCGGTGTCGGGGGCGAGGACGAAGGAGACGGTCTGGGTGAGCCGCGCCGGGTCGCCGTCGAGGGTGTCCAGCAGCCAGTGCTGGACGGGGGTGAGCGGGGCGTCGCCGGTGACGGCGCCCTGCTCGGCGGTGGCCGCGGGGCTCGGGGAGCGCTCGGCGGCGCGGGCGAGTTCGGCCAGGGTCTGGTGGGCGAACAGGTCCCGGGGGGTGAGCGCCAGGCCGTTCCGGCGGGCCGCCGAGACGATCTGGATGCCGAGGATGGAGTCCCCGCCGAGGGCGAAGTAGTTGTCGTCCGCGTTCACTTCGGGCACTGCGAGCACCTCGCGCCAGATCGCGGCGAGGGCCCGTTCGGTGTCGGTGTGCGGCGGCCGCTCGTGCCCGGTGCTCCCGGCGGCGGGGGCGGGGACGGGCAGGGCGCGCCGGTCGAGCTTGCCGGTGGCGCCGAGCGGCAGCCGTTCCAGCGGTACGACCAGGGCGGGCACCAGGTGGTCGGGCAGGGTGCGGCCGAGGAAGGCCCGCCATTCGGCCGGGTCGGGCAGGTCGCCGTCGCGGGCCACCGCGTAGCCGACCAGCCGCTTGTGGCCGTCCTGCTCGACGACCCGGGCGGCGGCGGCCGACACCCGGGGGTGGCGGGCCAGCGCGGCCTCGACCTCGCCGAGTTCGATCCGGAAGCCGCGCACCTTGACCTGGTCGTCGGCGCGGCCGAGGTAGTCGAGTTCGCCGTCGGCGCTCCAGCGCGCCCGGTCGCCGGTGCGGTACATCCGGCTGCCGGGCGGGCCGTAGGGGTCGGGCAGGAAGCGGGCGGCGGTCAGCCCGGGGCGGCGCAGGTAGCCGCGCGCCACGCCGGTGCCGGCCAGGTACAGCTCCCCGGGCGCGCCGACGGGCACCGGGCGCAGCCGCTCGTCCAGGACGTAGGCGCGGGCGCCGCCGGCCGGGCGGCCGATCGGCGGGTCGCGGTCCGGGTCGGCGGGGTCGCAGGTGTGGGCGGTGGCGTAGACGGTGGCCTCGGTGGGGCCGTAGACGTTGAACACCCGGCAGCCGGGGACGGCTTCGCGGACCTGGCGCACGGTGCGGGCGGGCAGTCCCTCGCCGGCCAGGACCACGGTGTCCACGTCCAGGCGGACGCCGCCGTCGGCGAGCAGTCCGCCGAGCGCCGAGGGCACCGCGCTGAGCAGCCCGGCCTCCCAGGGACCGGGGTGCTCGGCCAGGGCCAGCAGGTCGCGCAGGAGCTCCACGCGGCCGCCGGAGAGCAGCGGCCCGAAGATCTCGAACACCGACACGTCGAAGTTGAGCGAGGTGGCGGCGATCACGTGCTCCAGGCCGCGTCCGGCGAACTCGGCGGCGGCCCAGTCGGTCAGGGCGAGCACCGAGGCGTGGGCGACCACCACGCCCTTGGGGCGGCCGGTGGAGCCGGAGGTGTGGATGACGTACGCGGGGTGCTCCGGCAGCAGGGCGCCGTTCCGTTCCTCGTCGCGTACGGGCCCGGGGCGGGCCGCGGCCAGCCGGTCCCGGCAGTCCGGGTCGTCCAGCACGATCCGGTGGTACGGGCCGTCGGGCAGCCGCTCCCGGGTGGCGGCGGCGGTGACCACGGCGTCGGGCCGGACGTCCTCGAAGAGGTAGGCGATCCGCTCGGCCGGGTAGCCGGGGTC
Source organism: Kitasatospora sp. NPDC002543 (assembly GCF_053594915.1). NCBI lineage: Bacteria > Bacillati > Actinomycetota > Actinomycetes > Kitasatosporales > Streptomycetaceae > Kitasatospora > Kitasatospora sp. NPDC002543. The sequence goes on from NZ_JBSFWR010000026.1 coordinate 35,211, forward strand.
GACGGGCAGGTAGCCGGCGCCGCTCTTGAGCACGGCGAGCAGGGCCACGGCCAGGTCGACGGTGCGCGGCAGGGCGAGCGCGACGAAGCGCTCGGGGCCGGCCCCGGCCTCGATCAGCAGCCGGGCCAGCCGGTCGGAGCGCTCGTCGAGCTCCCGGTAGGTCAGCTGTTCCCCGCCGGCGCGCACGGCCGGGGCGTCGGGGGTGCGGGCGGCCTGCCGGGCGAAGGCCTCGGGCAGGGTGCCCCGGGGCGCCTGGCGGACCTCGCCGGCGAGGCGCTCCAGGAGTCGGTGCCCCTCGGCCCGGTCCAGCAGCGGCAGTTCGCCGGACGGCCGGTCGAGGCCGGCCGCCATCCCGGCGAGCAGGGTGCGCAGGCTCGCCCCGAGCCGTTCGACGGTGGCGGCGTCGAAGGCGGCCGGGTCGTGGTCGAGGCTGACCTCGATGTCCGTGCCGGGCGCCACCACCACGCTGAGCGGGTAGCTGGTCGGCTCCAGCACGTGCTCGGTCTCCACCCCGAGGCCGTGCCGGGTCAGCGACTCGGCGTCGAAGGGGTAGTTCTCGAAGACGACGATGCTGTCGAACAGGGCGGTTCCGCCGGGCAGTTCGCTCCAGTTCCGGAGCTGGGCCAGCGAGACGGCGTCGTGCCGGCGGGCCTCGGACTGGGTGTCCTGGACCTCCCGCAGCCACTCCAGCAGCGGGCGCCGGGCGTCGATCCGCACCCGGGTCGGCAGGGCGTTGATGAACAGCCCCACCATCGAGGTGACACCGGGCAGTTCGGCGGGCCGGCCGGAGACGATGGTGCCGAACACCACGTCCTCGCCGCCGCCGTAGCGGGAGAGCAGCAGCGCCCAGGCGCCCTGGAGCACGGTGTTGACGGTCAGCCCGGCCCGCCGGGCGGTGTCGCGCAGTCGCTCGGACAGCGCGGGGCCGAGGGCGACCCGTACCGAGGCCGAGGAGGAGGCGCGGTGGGCTCCGGCCGGGCGGCGGTCCCGGGGCAGTTCGGTGGGGGCGGGGAAGCCGGCCAGGGTGGCGCGCCAGTACCGTTCGACCCCGGCCCGGTCCTGGCCGGCCAGCCAGCGCAGGTAGTCGGCGTAGGGCGCGCGCTCGACCGGAGCGGGGGCGCGGCCGGCGGTCAGGGCGGCGTAGCGCTCGCACACCTCGTCGAAGACCTGGGCGGCGCTCCAGCCGTCGAGCAGCACGTGGTGGAAGGTCCACACCACCCGTACCCGGGTGGGTGTCAGCCGGATCAGGGCCAGCCGCAGCAGCGGCGCGGCGGTGAGGTCGAGCCCGGCCGCGCGGTCCTCGGCGAGCAGCCGGGCGGTGTCGCGCTCGACCTGTTCGGCGGGGCGGCCGCTCCAGTCGTGGTGGGTGACCGGGACGACGGCCCGGTGCCGGACGACCTGGAGCGGCTCGGCGCCGTCCTGCCAGCTGAGGCCGGTGCGCAGGATGGCGTTGGCGTCGGCGGTCTGCTGCCAGGCCTCGGCCAGCGCGTGCGGGTCGGTGACGCCGGACAGCACCAGCTGGACCTGGTTGACGTAGGTGTCGCCGTCCGGGTCGAGCAGGCTGTGGAAGAGCATCCCGGCCTGCATCGGCGTCAGCGGGTAGACGTCGGCGACGGTGCGGCCGTCCCCGGCGATCCGGTCCACGGCGGCCTGGTCGAGCCGGGCGAGCGGGAAGTCGGCGGGGGTGCGGCCGCCCGCGCCGGGTTCGGCGCAGTGGGCGACGATCTCCTCCAGCGCGCCCAGCATGGCCCGCGCCAGCCCGTCGACGGTGCTCTCCCGGTGCCGGCCGGCGCTGTAGTACCAGCCGATCTCCAGCTCGCCGTCCTCGACCCGGGCGACCACGTCCAGCAGATGGGGGCGCTCGGTGCCGGGGGCCTCCGCGCCGCCGAGGCCGCCGGGCACGGCGCGGACCAGGGCGGCGCCGTCGGCGGACCAGTCGAAGCGGCCCAGGTAGTTGAAGCTGATGCCGGGGGCGGGCGCGGAGGCGAGCGCCCCGTCCCGGGCGAGGTGGCGCAGCGCCCCGTAGCCGAGGCCGCGGTCGGGCACCGCCCGCAGCTGCTCCTTGACGGCCTTGAGGGCGGTGCCCCAGTCCCCCGCCGCCGGGACGTCCAGGGCGACGGGGAACAGCGAGGTGAACCAGCCGACCGTACGGGACAGGTCGACGCCGTCGAACAGGCCGTCCTCGCGGCCGTGGCCCTCCAGGCCGACGGCGACGGTGCCGTGCCCGGTCCAGTCGGCGAGCACCCGGCCGAGCGCGGTGAGCAGCACGTCGTCGATCCGGGTGCGGTAGACGGCGGGGACCCTGCGCAGCAGGGCGTCGGTGCGCGCGCGGTCCAGCCGGACGGTCGCCCGGCGCAGTTCGGCGGCGGTGTTGGCGCCCTCGCCGTCCACCGGCAGCGCCCGGGCGCAGGCCGCCGCGGCCGCCGTCCAGTGGGCGCGCTGGGCGGCGAAGCCGCCGGCCGCGGTGTGCCGGGCCAGCCGGTCGGCCCACTCCCGGACGGAGCTGGTGCGGGCGGGCAGCCGCAGCGGGCGGCCCTCGACGGCCTGCCGGTAGGCGGTCTCCAGGTCCTCCAGCAGCACCCGCCAGGAGACGCCGTCGACGGCCAGGTGGTGGACGGCCAGCAGCAGCCGGTCGGGGCGGCCGGCGCCGCCGGTGAGGAGGCGGGCGGTGAGCAACGGGCCGGTGGCGAGCCGGAAGGAGGCGTGGGCGGCCGCGGTCACCGCTTCCTCGGCGCCGTGGTCGTGGACCTCCAGCAGTTCGGGCGCGGCCTGGTCGGCGGGGGCGCAGTGCTGCTGCCAGGCGCCGTCCGCGGTGCGGGTGAAGCGGGTGCGCAGCGCGTCGTGGTGGGCCCAGAGGGCGGCGAGGGCGCGGCGCAGCGCCCGCGGGTCGACGGCGCCGGGGGCCTCCACCACGACGGACTGGTCGAACTGCTCGGCGTACGGCGGGTTCGGGTCGAGGAACCAGTGCTGGATCGGCGTCAGGCCGACCTCGCCGCTGACCGCTTCGGTGCCGGCCACGGTGACGGCGCTGCCGGCGGCCGCGGCCAGGGCGGCGACGGTGGGGTGCCGGAAGAGGTCGCGCGGGGAGAGCGCGAGTCCGGCGGCGCGGGCCCGGGAGACGACCTGGATGCTCAGGATGGAGTCGCCGCCGAGCAGGAAGAAGTCGTCGTCCAGGCCGACCCGTTCGACCCCGAGCAGTTCGGACCAGATCGCGGCGAGCAGCCGCTCGCGCTCGGTGCCGGGGGCGCGGTGGGGGCGGTCGCCGCCCGCCGACCACTCGGGGGCGGGCAGCCGTCGGCGGTCCACCTTGCCGTTGGCGGTGAGCGGGAGTTCGGGCAGGGTGACGAAGGCGGCGGGCAGCATGTAGTCGGGCAGGTCGGCGGCCAGGTGGGCGCGCAGCGCGGCGGCGCCGGGCGCCTCGGCGCCCTCGGCGGGCACCAGGTGGGCGGCGAGGCGCTTGCGTCCGCCGTCCTGGTGCAGCGAGACCACGGCCTCGGCGACGGCCGGGTGGGCGGTGAGCCGGGCCTCGATCTCGGCGGGCTCGATCCGGAAGCCGCGGATCTTGATCTGGTCGTCGGCGCGGCCGACGAAGTGCAGTTCGCCGTCCTCGCTCCACCGCGCGGTGTCGCCGGTGCGGTACATCCGGCCGCCGGGCGGGCCGAAGGGGTCGGCGAGGTAGCGGGCGGCGGTCTCCCCCGGGCGGCCCGCGTAGCCGCGAGCGAGGCCGGCCCCGGCGATGTACAGCTCGCCGGTGACGCCCGGGGGTTGCGGCTGGAGGGCGCCGTCCAGGACGTACACCCGGGTGTTGTCCAGCGGGCGGCCGATCGGCAGCACGGCGGGCAGCTCGTCGCCGGCGCGGAACGCCCGGCGGGTGGCGAAGGTGGTGGTCTCGGTCGGCCCGTAGCCGTCGACGACGGTGAGGCCGGGGCAGGCCGCCAGGACCTTGCGGACGGCGGCGCCGGGCACCGCCTCGCCGCCGGTCCACACCTCGCGGGCGCCGTGCAGGCAGCCCGGGTCCTCCTGGGCGAGCAGCCGGAAGAGGCCGGCGGTCAGCCACAGGCAGCTCACGCCCCGCTCGGTGACGGCGTGCCGGACGGCGGCGGCGTCCAGGTCACCGGGCGGGGCGAGGACGGCGGTGCCGCCGCGCAGCAGCGGCACCCAGAGTTCGTAGGTGGAGGCGTCGAAGGCGTGCGGGGAGTGCACCAGCACCCGGTCGTGGCCGGCGAAGGCGCGGTCCAGGGCGAGCGCGGCGACGTCCCGGCGGCGCACCGCGACGCCCTTGGGGGTGCCGGTGGAGCCCGAGGTGAACATCAGGTACTGGACGTGGTCGGGGTGGACGGCCGCCGGGGCCGCCACCGGCCGGTCGCCGGGCAGGTCCTCGGGCCGGTCGCCGGGCAGGTCTTCCGGCAGGTCGACCCGCAGCACCCGCTCGGCCGGGCGCAGCGCGGCCGCCTCCGCCGCCCGGTGGGCGTCGGTGAGCAGCAGTTCGGCGCCGGCCGCGGCCAGCATCCGCTGCAGCCGCTCGCGCGGCGCCCGGCCGTCCAGCGGCACGTACACCGCGCCGGTGCGCACCAGCGCCAGCTGGGCGACGACCAGGTCGGCGGAGCGCTCCATCAGCACCCCGACCGGCTGCTCGACCCGCACCCCGCGGGCGGCCAGCCGGCCGGCCAGTTCGGCGGCGCGGGCGTCGAGTTCGCGGTACGTCAGGCGCTGCCCGTCGGCCTCCAGGGCGACGGCCGCGGGGGTGCGGAGCACCTGCCCGGCGAACAGTTCGGCGATGTCGGCGGCGGGCTGCTCGACGGCGGTGGCGTTCCAGTCGACCAGGACGCGCCGGCGCTCCTCGCCGGTGAGCAGCGGCAGCCGCGCGGGCGGGCGGTGGGCGCCGGCGGGCAGGCCGGTCAGCAGGGCGGTGAGCTGCCGGGCGAGCCGGCGCACCGTGGACTCGTCGAACAGCCGCGGGTCGTAGCAGAGCCGCAGCGACAGCTCCGGGCCGGGGTAGGCCAGCAGCGCCAGCGGGTAGTTGGTGGTCTCGATGCCGTCCAGGTCGCGCAGCCGCAGGCCGTGGGCGTCGGCCGCGTCCTCGTCGACCGGGTAGTTCTCGAAGACCACCAGGCTGTCGAACAGGCCGCTCTGTTCGGGCAGTCCGGTGCCGGCCCGCAGCCGGGTGAGCGGGACGAAGCCGTACCGCCGGTCCTCGCTCTGCTCGCGCTGGAGGGCCCGGAGCCAGTCGAGCACGGTGCCCTCGGCGGGTACGGCGGTGCGGGTCGGCAGGGTGGTGATGAACAGGCCGGTCATCGCCTCGACGCCGGGCAGCTCGGGCGGCCGCCCTGAGGAGGTGGTGCCGAACACCACCTCGTCCCGTCCGGCCTGGCGGCCCAGCAGTACCGCCCAGGCGCCCTGGAGCACGGTGTTGAGGGTCAGTCCGGCGCCGCGCGCCAGGTCCTCCAGAGCCCTGGTCGCGGCGGCGGGCAGGGTGAACGGCAGGTCCCGGGTGGACTCGGCGCGGTGGCTGGCCACCGGCTCGCGGTCGTAGGGCAGCGGCGTCGGCTCGGTGAGCCCGGCGAGGCGGGTGCGCCAGTGCCGTTCGGCCTCGGCGTGGTCGCGCCCGGCCAGCCAGGCCAGGTAGTCGCGGTAGGGCCGGCGCTCCGGCACGGTGCCGTACGGGACGTCCGCCCCGGTGCGGGCGAGGGCGGCGTGCACCGCGAAGACGTCCGAGAGCACCTGGAACAGGCTCCAGCCGTCCAGGACCAGGTGGTGGAAGGACCACAGCACCCGCACCCGGTCGTCCGACAGCCGGATCAGCAGCAGCCGCTGGAGCGGGGCCCGCCCCAGGTCGAGGCCCTGGGCCCGGTCGCGGTCCAGCAGCTCGGCCAGCCGGTCGCGGCGCTCGTCCCCGGGCAGCGCCCGCCAGTCCAGGTGGGTGACCGGCACGGCCGCCCGGCGGTGCACCACCAGCAGCGGCTCGGGCACCCGCTGCCAGCGGACGTGGGCGCGCAGCACCGCGGTGCGGTCGGTGACCCACTGCCAGGCCGCGGCGAGGCGGGCCGGGTCGGCCACGCCGTCCAGGACGAAGTCCAGCTGCTGGAAGTAGGCGCCGCTTTCCTCCTCGGCGAGGCCGTGGAAGAGCATCCCGGCCTGGGTCGGGGTGAGCGGCAGGACGTCCTCGACCGCGCCCGGGTCGGCGCCGGTGACCAGGTCCACCGCCGCCTGGTCGAGCCGGGCCAGCGGGAAGTCGGACGGGGTGCGCCCGGCCGCGCCGGGGCGGGCCGCGTGGCGGGCGAGGTCGGCCAGTTCCTCGGCGAAGCGCCGGGCCAGCGCCTCGACGCTCCCGCTCCGGTGGACGGCGGCGGAGTGGAACCAGGTGAACTCCAGCGCGTCGCCGTCCAGCCGGCCGACCACCTCCAGCGGGTGGGGGCGCCGGACGGCCGGGTCGGCGTCCAGCTCCAGCGGCCGGAAGGTGCCGCGGAACAGCCCGTCCGGGTCGTCCGGCAGGGAGATCCGGCCCAGGTAGTTGAAGCTGATCCGGGCGGCCGGGGCCTCGGGCGCCGTGCCGGGCCGCCCGAGGTGGCGCAGCGCCTCGAAGCCGAGGCCGCGCCGGGGGACGGCGCGCAGCTGCTCCTTGACCTGCTTGAGGACGGTGTCCCAGCCGGCTCCGGCGGGGACGGCCAGGGCGACGGGGTGGCGGGTGGTGAACCAGCCGACGGTGCGGCTGAGGTCGAGGTCGGCGAACAGCTCCTCGCGCCCGTGGCCCTCGACGTCCACCACGACCCGCTCCAGCCCGCTCGCCCCGCACAGCGCCCGGCCGAGCGCGCTCAGCAGCACGTCGTTGGCCTGGGTGCGGTAGGTGTCGGGCAGGGTCCGCAGCAGGGCGGCGGTGTCGGCGGGGCTCAGCCGGACGGTGACGGAGCGTTCGGTGGCGTAGGTGTCGGGGCCGTCCAGCTCGTCGGGGAAGGCCTCGGCGGTGCCGGGTTCGGGCAGGGCCCGCGCCCAGTACGCCGTCTCGTCCTCGAAGCCGCCCTCGGCGGCGAAGGCGCTCAGCCGCTCGGACCACTGGCGCAGCGGCGAGGACTTGGCCGGCAGGGCCGCGGCGCCGTCCCGGCCGTCGCGGCGGGCCCGGTAGGCGGTGTCGAGGTCCTCCAGCAGCACCCGCCAGGAGACCCCGTCGACCACCAGGTGGTGGACGGCCAGGTGCAGGACGGGCGGGCGGCCCCCGGCGCGCTCGTGCAGCACGGCGCGCAGCAGCGGCGCGCCGCCGTCCAGGTCGTACGGGCCGAAGTGCGGGGTGTCCTGGTCGGGGCCGCTGTGCCGGACCAGGGCGGTCCGGCCGGTCGGCTGCTGGATCCGCCACCGCGCGGCGCCGCCGCCGTCCGGGGCGGTGAAGGCCGAGCGCAGCGCGTCGTGGTGGGCGACCACGTCGTTCAGCGCCTCCTCCAGGGCGGCCCGGTCCAGGTCGGCGGGCAGCAGCAGGGAGAGCGCCTGGGCGAAGTGCCCGGCGCTCCCGGCGGCCCGCTCGAACCACCAGCGCTGGATCGGGGTCGGCACGGCCTGGCCGGTGGCGGCCACCGGTGCGGGCGCGGCCGGAGCCTCGGCGTCCTCGGCCGCGAGGGCGAGCGCGGCGACGGTCTGGTGGCGGTAGAGGTCCCGGGAGGTCACCGCCAGCCCGGCCTGCCGGGAGCGGGCCACCACCTGGATGCCGAGGATGGAGTCGCCGCCGAGGTCGAAGAAGTTGTCGTCGGCGCCGACCCGCTCCAGCCGCAGCACCTCGGCCCAGATGCCGGCGAGCGCGCGTTCGGCGGGGGTGCGGGGGGCGACGTGGCGGACGGCGGGCGCGGCGGGCCCCGGGTCGGGCAGCCGGTCGCGGTCGAGCGTGCCGTCGGGGCCCAGCGGCAGGGCGGGCAGCGGCACCACGACGGCGGGGACGAGGTGGTCGGGCAGGGTCAGGGCGAGGGCGCGGCGCACTTCCTCGGGTTCGATCCGGCCGCCGGGGACGGGCACCGCGTAGCCGACCAGCCGCCGGGGGGCGCCGGTGAGGACGGCGGCCGCCTCGGCCACCTCCGGGCAGCCCCGCAGCGCCTCGGCGGTCTCCTCCGGGTCGGGCTCCAGGCTGCGCGGCCGGGCCCACTGCTCGGCCCTGCCGAGGTACTCCAGTCCGCCGTCGGCGGTGCGCCGCACCAGTTCCCCGGTGCGGTACATCCCGCCTCCGCCGGGTCCGAGGGGCCCGGCGCCCGGCGCGGCGTACGGGTCGGCGACGAGCTCACCGAGGCCCTCCCCCGGCTGGTCCGGCAGCTGGCCCGCGAGGTACAACTCGCCGGGCACGCCGTCGGGTTGGGGGCGCAGGGCGCGGTCGAGGACGTAGCTGCGCGGGCCGTCCCCCGGCGCCGTCCAGGCGTCGAGCAGCGCGCGCTGCTCCTCCTCGGAGACCATCGGCAGTTCGGCGAGGGTGCGCTGCGGCCCGTCGGCCATTCCGGCGAGCAGCCGGTGCAGCCGGTCCGCCAGCGCGGTCGCGGTCCGCCGGTCGAAGAGGTCGGTGTTGTACTCCACCGTCAGGGTGCAGCCGCCGTCGGCGTCGTCGGGGGTGAACTCCAGCACCAGGTCGAAGCGGGCGGCGGGGCGGGGCAGCGGGTGGTCGGCGAAGCGCAGTCCGCCGGTGGGCGCCGGGGTGGTGGGGGTCTGCTGGACGACGACGACCTGGACCAGCGGGGTGCGGCTGGGGTCGCGGGGCGGGGCGAGTTCCTCGACGACCCGGTCGAAGGGCACCGCGGCGTGGGCGAAGGCGTCCAGCAGGGTGGTGCGCATGCCCTCCACGAAGCGGTCGACGGTGGCCTCCTCGTCCACGTCGCCGCGCAGCACCACGGTGTTGACGAAGAAGCCGGTCACCTCCTCCAGTTCGCGCCGCTCCCGCCCGGTGGTGACGGTGCCGAAGGCGACGTCCCGCTGGCCGGAGTGGCGCGAGAGCAGCAGCGCGCACGCCCCGGCGAACAGGGTGAACACGGTGGTGCCGCGGCCGGTGGCGAGGTGGCGCAGCCGGTCGACCAGTTCGGCGGGCAGGTGGTGGCGGTGCGCCGAGCCGTGGCTGGTGCGCTGCTCGGGGCGGGGGCGGTCGGTGGGCAGCCGCAGGGTCGGCAGGCCGGCCAGGGCGCGCCTCCAGTAGGCGAGGTCGGCCGTGTGGTCGGCCGGGCGGTGCTGCTCCCAGTGGGCGAAGTCGGGGTACTGGAGGGCGGGGGCGGGCAGGGTGTCCGGCTCTCCGGCGGCCTCCGCGCGGTGGAGCTCGGCCAGTTCGCGGGTGAGGACGCCCACCGACCAGCCGTCGGTGACGATGTGGTGCTGCGCCAGCAGCAGCAGGTGCTCCTCGTCGGCGAGCCGGATCAGCAGCACCCGGGTGAGCGGGCCCCGGGTCAGGTCGTAGGGCCGGGACAGCTCCTCGGCCAGCAGGTGTTCGGCGGCCGCGGCGCGTTCCTCGGCGGGCAGGGCGCCGAGGTCCTCGGTGCGCAGCGGCAGGTCGGCCCGCTCGGCGACGCGCTGCGCGAGCTGCCCGTCGACGGTGACGACGGTGGTGCGCAGCGCGTCGTGCCGGGCGGTGAGCCGGCGCAGGGCCCGGCCGAGGGCGTCCCGGTCGAGGGCGCCGCGCAGCCGCAGGGCGACGCCGGTGTTGTTCCCGGTGCCGCCGGGGGCGAGGTCGTCCAGGAACCAGAGCCGGCGCTGGGCGCTGGACAGCGGCAGCGGTTCCCCGCCCGGGGCGGGCGGGATCGGCTCGGCGCCCGCGGTGTCGGCCGGCCGGTCGAGCAGCGGGGCGAGGGCGGCGACGGTGCGGGCGGTGAAGACGTCCCGCAGGGTGAGCCGCACGCCGAGCCGTTCGGCGACCCGGGACAGGGTGCGGGCGGCGAGGACGGAGTCGCCGCCGAGGTCGAAGAAGTCGTCCTCGGCGCCGACCGCGTCGAGGCCGAGGACCTCGGCCCAGACGGCGGCCAGGGCCTGTTCGCCGCCGGTGCGCGGGGCGAGCCGCCCGGCGGTGTTCTGCCGGGCGGGCGCGGGCAGCGCCCGCTGGTCGATCTTGAGCTGCGGGGTGAGCGGGAACTCGGGCAGCACGACGACGGCGGCGGGCACCAGGTGGGCGGGCAGTGCGGCGGCCAGGGCGGTGCGCAGTTCGGCCGGGTCGGGGGCGGCCCCCGGGTCGGCGGGTGTGGCGTAGCCGATCAGCCGGACGTGGCCCGGCTCGTCCTCGCGGACCACCACGACGGCCTGGTCGACGGCCGGGTGGGCGCGCAGCGCGGCCTCGATCTCGCCGGGCTCGATGCGGAAGCCGCGCACCTTGAGCTGCCGGTCGAGCCGGCCGAGGAACTCCAGTTCCCCGTCGGCGTTGCGGCGGGCGCGGTCGCCGGTGCGGTAGAGCCGGGCTCCGGGCGGGCCGAAGGGGTCGGCGACGAAGCGCCCGGCGGTCAGTCCGGGGCGGCCGAGGTAGCCGCGGGCGACGCCCTCGCCGCCGAGGTACAGCTCGCCGTCGGTGCCGGGCGGCTGGGGCCGCATCCGCTCGTCGAGCACGTGGACCCGGGCGTGCGGCAGGGCGTCGCCGATGGTGGGCGACCCGGTGCCGGCGGCGAGCGGGCCGGTCCAGGTGGCGACGATGGTGGCCTCGGTCGGGCCGTAGGAGTTGATCATGCGTCGGCCCGGTGCCCAGCGGTCGACCAGTTCGGCGGAGCAGGCCTCGGCGCCGACGATCAGGGTGCGCAGGTGGCGGCCCGCACCGGCGGGGACGGTGGCCAGGGCGGCGGGCGGGATCAGGGTGTGGGTGATCCGGTGGTCGTCCAGGACGGCGGCGAGCTCCTCGCCCAGCCAGGGGCCGTGCGGCGGGATCACCAGGGTGGCGCCGGTGAGGACGGAGACGAACAGCTCCAGGACGGAGGCGTCGAAGCTGGGCGAGGAGAACTGGAGCACCCGGTCGCCGGGCCCGACGGCGTAGTTCTCGACGGCGGCCGCGGTGAACCCGGCGATCCCGCGGTGGGTGACGACCACGCCCTTGGGCGTGCCGGTGGAGCCCGAGGTGTAGATCACGTACGCCGGGTGGTCGAGGCCGGCCGTCTCCCCCTGCTCACCCGGCCCGGCCGGCTCCGCGGCCGTCTCCAGGGCCTCGCGGACGGCGGCCGGGTCGTCCAGCACGACGACCGGGTCGGCGTCGGCGAGCATCAGCGCCCGCCGCTCGGCGGGGTAGCCCGGGTCCACCGGCAGGAAGGCCGCGCCCGCCCGGGCGACGGCCAGTTCGGCGGCGACCAGTTCCATCGAGCGGGGCAGGGCCAGCGCCACCGTCCGCTCCGGGCCGGCGCCGTGCCGGCGCAGCGCGCGGGCCAGCCGGTCGACGCGCTCCGCCAGGTCCCGGTACGTCCAGGTGCGGCGGCCGTCGGTGAGCGCGGGCGCGTGCGGGGTGCGGGCCGCCTGGGCGGTGAACAGCGCGTCGAGGGTCCGGGGGGCGGCCCCCGGGGCTCGGGTGGTGCCGCCGGTCTGCGGTGGAACGGTCGGGCGCAGGGGCTGGGCAGGCCGGTCGGCCATTGCGGAAGGTCCTTCCGATGGGGGCGACGACGAGGGCACCGGGGCAGGCGGTAGCCGCCCCTCGGGCCCGGGGAACGGTGCTGGGGTGGTGCGGGGTGTACGGCGGGGCCGGCCGGTTCAGTCGGAGGTGGCCCGGCGGGCGGTGCGTCCGGAGACCTGCACCCGGTCGATCCGGCCGGTGGCCGGGTCCCGGTGGAAGCGCCCGCCGGGCTCGGGGTGGCCGGTGTCGGGGGCGATCAGGTCGAAGGAGAGGTCGGCGTGGCAGCGCAGCGGGATCGGCAGGTCGCCGTCCACGGAGAGGGTGGCGGGTGCGTCGCCGGCCGGTTCGACCCGGTAGCGGATCGTGCCGTTGCGGTACTCGCCCGCGCACCGGGCGACGGTGGCCGGTCCGGCGAGCGGCACGGGTGCCCCCGCGCCCACCGGTTCGATCGCGGCGGGCACCCGCAGCCCGGCGAACTCCTCCAGTTCGGCCGCGAGTTCGCGCCAGAGCGCGGTGGCGGCGCCGGCGTTGCCGGTGAAGGCGACCACGGCGCCGGTCTCCGGGTCGGCCCGCAGGTGGCAGGAGGTGCCCATGGCGTTGCCGTCGTGGCCGTACCAGTGCCGGCCATCCTGGCGGTAGAGCGCCGTTCCGGCGCCCCAGCCGTCCGCGAGTGCCCCGGGCCGGGCCGCGGGCTCCGGGCGGCGCATCAGCTCGGCGACCTCCGGGGGCAGCACCTTGGCCCGGCCGGCCAGGGCGGCGCCGAGTGCGGCGAGGTCGGCGGCGCTGGCCAGCAGCGCGCCGGCCGGGGCTTCGAGTGGGGCCAGGTTCTGCCGTACGGCGCGGGCCCGGCCGGTCGCGGCGTTGAGCGCGTGTCCGGCGGCGACCGGCCGTCCGGGGGCGGTCGTGTCGACGAAGACCGCTCCGGTGCCGAGGGGTTCGAGCAGCAGGGTGCTCACCGCCTCGTGCCAGTCCATGCCGGTCACCGTCTCGACCAGGCGGCCGGCGGCGACGTAGCCGGCGTTGGAGTAGGAGAAGTCGGTGCCGGGCGGGAAGAGCGCGTCCGCGGCGGTGCAGACGGCGGTCAGGTAGCGCGTCGCGGTGGTGCGGGCGGCGGCGTCGGAGTCCGGTCCGGTGGGCAGTCCGCCGGTGTGGCTCAGCAGGTGACGAATCGTTACTTCGGGCAGCTGTCTCAGCTCCGGTAGGTGCTCGGCGGCCGGTTCGTCCAGGTCGAGGTCGCCGTCGTCGGCGAGCAGCATCACCAGGGCCGCCGTGTAGGGCTTGGTGAGCGATCCCACCGGGACGGCGGTGTCCTCGGTGAAGGGTGCCCCGGTACCGGTGTCGGCCACGCCGGTGTGCAGGGCGAGGGTCTCCGCGCCGGTGTCCAGCACCAGTTGGGCACCGGGCACCCGGTGGACGCGTGCGAGGGTGTCGAGCCGGTGCTGCAGTTCACCGCGCAGGAGGAGCGGCGCCCGCTCGCGAGTGGGCGCCGGGCTGGCGTACGGCATGACGGAAGCTCCCGTTGACTGGTTCTCGGGTGCGGGCGCGCCGGGCGCCCGCGGTGGAATTGCGGATTGGGGTGCGGCACAGCGGGAATTCCCGGTCCACGGTGCCGTGCGCTCCGGCCGGCGGCGCCTGCTTCAGGACGCGCGGGAACGCCCGGAATCCGCGCAGGGCGGACCGGCGGCGCCGCGCCGCACCCGGGAAGCGGAATCCCCGAGTGCCCGTCGCGGAGCGCCGCACCGGCTCTCCCGGAGCCGTTCCGCGGCCGCACCGACGTGTCCCGACCGGACGGTACGAATGCGACCGGAAAACCTGCCGAACGATGAACGGCGGACCGGCGCGCGGTGAACCGCGAACGGCCGAATACCCTAGCCGGCCGGAACGTTCGAACAGAAAACCGTACCCCGCCGGCCGGCCGCTCTCCCGGTCGCCACCTGCGCAATGGCCGTCCCCGGCATGTCCATCCCCCTTATTGGCGATCCGTCCCCGTGCCCCTCGCGCGGAACGCGCCGACGCGGCCGAGGAGCCGCACAATCCATGCCGCCCCGAACGCCCGGACGACGAACGCACATCAGTCTTCACGGCGGGTCAGCCGCTCGCAACCCCTTCCGATTGAACGGAAAGCGACCCCGTCGGTAATCGGAACCCCAAAATCCCAGGTGCGACTCTTGCCCGCACCCGAAGGAGCCGATCACGGGCGCGAATTCTTTGGCTGAAAATATCAGGTTCAGATCTCACCAGTCACTCGAACAATCATTCGCAGCAATAGGCGAGTGAATTCCCGGACCGCTGTGACGGATGTGCCGGAATGCGACGGAATCAATCGGGTGGGTCAGGAGTGACACCGCCCGGGCCACCCAGCAGCCCCAGGGCCGCGTCCACGAGCCGGCCGGGAGCCGGAGCGACGTCCAGCGCGGCACCCCGCTCGTCCGCCCCCAGCGGTTCGAGCACGGCGAGCTGCGAGTCCAGCAGCGACTCCGGCATGAAGTGGCCCCGGCGCCCGCCGATCCGCTCCGCCAGCAGGGCGCGACCGCCCGTCAGGTGCAGGAAGAAAGGGTCCCGGCCGCCCTCCCGCAGGGTGTCCCGGTAGCTCCGCTTCAGCGCGGAGCAGGTGACCACCCCGCCGCTGCCCGCCGCCTCCCGTTCGCCCAGCCACTCCCCGATGGCCCGCAGCCAGGGCTGCCGCCGCTCGTCGTCCAGCGGGACGCCGGCCGCCATCCGGGCGATGGAGTCCGGCCGGTGGAAGTCGTCCCCGTCCGCGAACGGCACCCCGAGCCGCTCCGCGAGCAGCCGGGCCACCGTGGACTTGCCCGTACCGGCCACCCCCATGACCACGACGTACGGGAGGCCGCGCCCACCGCCGCGCCCACCGCCGGGGTCCATCGGCGCGCCTACCGCTCGCGCGGCGCCGGCCCGCGCGAGCCCGCCGGGTACTCCTCCAGCGGGACGTCGCCCCGCTCCCAGCCGGTCAGCACGGGTTCGAGCACCCGCCAGGCCTCCTCGGCCTCGTCGCCGCGGCTGGACAGCGCCGGATCCCCGTTCAGCACGTCCAGCAGCAGCCGGCCGTACGCGGGCAGGTCCTGCGGCTCCATCCGCGCGGTCAGCGAGAGCGGGGCGAGCTCGTGGGCGTGGGCGCCGATGCCGGTCAGGTCCAGCGCCAGCCCCTCCGGCTCCAGCTCGAACCTCAGCACGTTGGGCCGGGCCTCCCCGCTGTGGCCGAACGGCAGGACGGGCACCGGGCGGAAGCGCACCGCGACCTCCTTGCGGTCCTCGCCCAGGGCCTTGCCGCTGCGCAGCCGGAACCTCGTCCCGGCCCACCGCCGGCTGTCCAGCTCCAGCTCCACCTCGGCGAAGGTCTCCGTCCGGCGCTCCGGGTCGACCCCCTCCTCCTCGGCGTAGGCGGGCACCTCGCGGTCCCCGATCCGGCCGGGCAGGTAGCGGGCCCGCCGGGTGCGCCGCACCACGTCCCGCCCGGTCAGCGGCCGCACCGAGCGCAGCACGTCGACCTTCCGGTCCCTCAGGTCCCGCTCGCCGAGGGTGACCGGCGGCTCCATGGCCACCAGGCAGAGCAGTTGCAGCAGGTGGTTCTGGACCATGTCCTTGAGCGCCCCGACGTGGTCGTAGTACCCGGCCCGCCCCTCCAGGGCCAGCGTCTCGTCCCAGACGATGTCCACCCGGTCGATGTGGGTGCTGTTCCAGATCGGCTCCAGCACCCGGTTGGCCAGCCGGCTGCCGAGCACGTTCTGGACGGTCGTCATGGCCAGGAAGTGGTCCACCCGGAACACCGCCCGCTCCGGCACCAGGTCGGCGAGCAGCCGGTTCAGCTCCCGCGCCCCGGCCAGGTCCTCGCCGAACGGCTTCTCCAGGACGATCCGGCTGCCGGCCGGCAGGCCCGCCGCGTGCAGGGCGGTGATCACCCGTGGGAACAGCGCCGGCGGGAGCGCGAGGTAGACGGCCACCGGCCCCTCCCCGGCGACGACCGCGGCGACGTCGGCCGGTTCGGTGACGTCGGCCCGCCGGTAGTCCAGCGCGGCCACCACCGCCTCCCGGGCCGCGGCCGGGAGCTCGCCGCCGTGCCGGTCGAGCCGGGTCGCGGCCCACGTCCGGTACTGCCCGGTGTCCCGGTCCTCCCGGCTCGCCCCGGTCACCCGCAGCGAGTCGCCGACCTGCCCGGCCGCCCGCAGCGCGGCCAGCGCCGGCAGCAGGAAGCGGGCGCTGAGGTCCCCGGTCGCGCCGAGGATCGCGAGCCGGTCGATCATCGCCGGCCACCCGACCCGGGGCCCGCCGCCGACCCCACCCGCGCCGACCCCGCACCCGCCGCCCTCGCCCGGCCCAGGCTGACGCCGCCGGCGATGATCCCGATGTGGCTGAAGGCCTGGGGGAAGTTGCCCATGAACTCTCCGGTGGACGGGTCGATCTGCTCCGACATCAGCCCCAGCGGGCTCGCCCGGGAGCACAGCGAGGCGTACAGCTCCTCGGCCTCGTCGAGCCGGCCCTGGCCGACCAGGTTCTCGACCAGCCAGAAGCTGCACAGGACGAAGGCGCCCTCGTCGCCCGGCAGGCCGTCCGGGGACTCCTCGTGCAGGTAGCGGTAGAGCAGTCCGCCGCCGGCCGACAGCCGCTCGGCCACGGCCGCGGCGGTCGCCACCATCCGCGGGTGGTCGAACGGCACCACCCGGCGCAGCGGGAGCGCGAGCAGGCTCGCGTCCAGCGCGCCGCCGCCGTCCAGATGGACGCTGAGGGTCTTGGCGTCCTCGTCCCAGGACTGCTCCAGGATCAGCCGGCGCAGCTCCTCGGCGGACGCGCGCCAGCGCTCCGTCCCGGCGGGCCGGCCGAGCCGCTCGGCGATCCGCGCGGCCCGGTCCAGCGCCACCTGGCACAGGCCCGCCGAGTAGGTGAACACCCGGCCCTCGCTGCGCACCTCCCAGATGCCCTGGTCCGGCTGCCGCCAGGCCTGTCCGGCGGTGTCGGCCAGCCTGGCCAGGCCGGCCCAGAGCGCGGGCTGGATCTCGCCGCCGGCCAGCAGCCACTGGTCGGCGCAGTCCAGGATCTCGCCGTAGACGTCGTGCTGGCGCTGGTCGGCCGCGCCGTTGCCCCAGCGCACCGGGGCGGAGCCCCGGTAGCCCTCCAGTTCGCCGTCCTCGACCTCCTCCGGCACCGGGCCGCCCCGCAGGTCGTACATGATCCGCGGTCCCCGGCTGGCCTCGAAGGCGTCCAGGACCCAGCCGAGGAAGGCGTCGGCCTCGCCGCGGAAACCGATCCGGCGCAGCGCGAACACGGCGAAGGCCGCGTCGCGGATCCAGCTGTAGCGGTAGTCCCAGTTGCGGATCCCGCCGATCGGCGCGGGCAGCGAGGAGGTGGGGGCCGCGACCAGCGAGCCGTTGGCCCAGTCGTCGCAGAGCTTCAGGGTGATCGCGGCCCGCCGCACCAGCGGCTCCCCGGGGCCGTCGTACGAGAAGTGCCCCATCCAGCGGCGCCAGGCCTCGGCGGTGCCCCTCAGGGTCGCGTCGGCGTCGAAGCGGTGGTGCCGGTGGAAGCGGCCCCAGGACAGCACGAGGTCCAGGCGTTCGCCCTGGCGCAGCTCGTGGGTGCCGTGCAGGCCGGTCAGCGGGCGGTTGGAGCGCAGGTGCAGGCGCAGGTCCGGGCGCCGGTTCGGCCGCACCTCCAGCCCGCTGAACAGGGCCCTGGTCTGCGCGCCGCCGCGCGGCTCCAGCTCCGCCCGCAGCCGGACGGTGCCGTCCAGCACCACGGCCGAGCGCACCAGTTCGCCGCGGTCGGCCGGGGCGTCGTCGGTGAGGTCGGCGCCGGAGCGCAGGGTCAGCGCGTCGGTGACGCGCACCAGGCCGGTGGGGCCGCGCAGTTCGGTGGTCAGGACACCGGTGTCCGGCTCGTAGCGCTGCCGGGCCTCCCGCAGGTCCTCCGGCGCGAGGGTGAAGTGCCCGCCCCTGGCGTGGTCCAGCAGGCCGCAGAACAGCGGTTCGGAGTCGAACCGGGGCAGGCACATCCACGGGAGGGCGCCGTCCGGGCCGACCAGGGCGGCGGTCGCGCCGTTCCCGATCAGGCCGAGGTCCTCCAGCGGCGGGTAGCCCTGTCGCCGGCGGACCGGCCGGAACGGTGGATCGGGGTCGTACATGCCGCCTCGCTTCCGCAGCCTTCCTGTCCCCGCACGGCCACGGGGTACGGACCGGTGCGGATCCCGCCCCTCCGGGCGGCCGGCGACCGGCGACCGGCCGCGCGCCCGACGGCTCCCACGTTCCCGGGGATCGGGCCGCCGCGCGATCCGGCCGCTCCCGGCAGCGGTGCATTCCGGTGAAAAACGCGCGCGCCCTGCCCCGGGGCGCCGCGGGCGGGGCTGCTAGGGTCCGAGCGCTACGAGCGCGTACGAGCGACGGTGGAGGTTCCCATGGTTGGCAAGGACACGGAGCGGGCCTTCATCGGGTCGTTCACCTCGGCGGGCGGGCGCGGAATCGTCCTGGCCTCGCTGGATCCGGGCACCGGGGCGCTGACCGCCACCGGTGCGGTCGACGCCGTCGACCCGTCCTACCTCGCGCTCGGGCAGGCCCCGGGCGGCCCGGTGCTCTACGCGGTCTCCGAGACCGCGCCGGGCGCCGTCACCGCCTACGACGTCGCCGGGACGGTGCCCCGCCCGCTCGGCGCCCCCGTGCCGGTGGACGGGGACGACCCCACCCACCTGAGCCTCACCCGGGGCCACCTGCTGACGGCCAACTACGGCTCCGGCAGCGTCAGCGTGCTGCCGCTCGCCGCCGACGGCGCCCCGCAGGCCCCGAGCGGCGTGCTGCGCCACCGGGGCAGCGGGCCGGACCGGGACCGCCAGCGCGGCCCGCACGCCCACCAGGTGCTCCCCGACCCGTCGGGGCGCTGGGTGCTCGGCGTCGACCTCGGCACCGACTCGGTGCGGATCTGCGCCCTGGACCCGGCGACGGGCGAACTGACCGTCCACGCGGAGACCACGCTGCCGCCCGGCACCGGGCCCCGGCACCTCGCCTTCCACCCCTCCGGCCGCCACGTCTACGTGCTCGGCGAACTGCGCCCGGTCGTGACGGTCTGCCGCTGGGACGCCGAGACCGGGACGCTCGAAGCGGTCGCGGAGGCTCCGCTGTTCCCCGACGGCGTCGAGGAGCCGGCCTCGCCGTCGGCTCCCGTGGTCTCCCCCGACGGCCGGTTCCTGTGGGTGGCGGTGCGCGGCACCGACTCCATCGTGGTGCTCGCCCTCGACCCTTCGGGCGACCGGGCGAGCGCGGTCGCCTCGGTGCCCTGCGGGGGCCACGGGCCCCGCGACCTGGTGCTGGGCCCCACGGGCACCCGGCTGTACGTGGCCAACAAGCGTTCGGGCGACGTCACCTGGTTCGACGTGGACGCCGCGACGGGCACCCCTCGCCGGGCGGGCTCACTGGCCGTCCCGGCGGCGTCCACCGTCGTCTTCGGCTGACCCGTCCGGATCGTGCGGCCCGTGCGACGGCGGCGGGCCCGGGCCGCTCACTCCTGCGGGTCGCGGACCACCACGACCGGCACGGTGGCGTGCCGGGTGCAGTGCTGGGCCACCGAGCCCAGCAGCATCCCCGCGAAGCCCCCGAGGCCCCGGCTGCCGACCACCAGCAGGTCCGCCCCCCGGGAGGCCTCGACCAGCGACCCGGCCGGGGAGCCGTAGCGCGCCTCGGTGCGCACCTCGACCGGCGGGTCGTCCCCCACGGCCTCCCGGACGGCCCGCTCGGCCTCCTGGCGCGCCCGGCCCTCCAGTGCCGCCTCGTCGGTGGCCGCCGGGGGGAACCAGCCGCGCGCGCCGTGGTAGGTCGGGTACTCCCAGGCGATCACCGCCAGCACGGCGCCGCCGGTGAGCTCCGCCTGGCGCACCGCCCAGCGCAGCGCCCGCTCGGACGGCTCCGAGCCGTCCACCCCGACCACGATGCGGCCCTTGCCCTCAGACCGGTCGGCCATGTCTCCTCCTCGACTCGACGGCGGCGGAGGATCGCACCGGTCGGTGGTCCGCCGTCACCGGCTCGGTGTCCAGCCTGGTACCGACCCCGCCGGGTGCGCAGTCCGGCTGGTCCGGGCGGGTGCGCCCGCCGCGGGCCGTGGCGCCGCCGGCCGGGTCGACCGGCACGCGGGCCCCGGGCCGGCGGCGCGGCTCGGGGCCCTCCGGGGTCCGGAAGGGGGGATCAGCCGTCGTTCTCCGGCGACGGCAGGTAGGCGCCGGGCACGTCGTCGGGCGCGAGGATGGTGTTCTCGCCCGGGTACGGCGTGGTCCAGCCGTGCGTCTGGTACCAGACCAGGTGTTCCATCTGCGCCGGGTTGGCGTGGTCCGGGACAGCGTTCGGGCCGGTCAGCCGCTGCCGCGACTTCCAGGTGTCCCACTGGGCCGCGACGGCCTGCCGCTCCGCCGGCGGCGCGGTGGTGGCCGGTGCCGCCGCCGCCCGCAGGTCCTGCTGCCCGGGCACGTCGAGGCCGCAGGAGGGCGGCGTCTTGAGGCCGTCGGTCAGCGGGGTCCGGTTGGGCACCGCGTCGTACGGGGTGTAGTCCGGGCGGTCGGTGAAGGCCCCGGTCATCGGGCTGGCCGCGCTGTCCTTCTGGTTCATCGGGTGGATGCCGAGGATCTGCTCGATGGTGCGGATCATGGTGATCTGCGAGTAGTAGCGGCTGTCCACGGCGCCGTGCTGCGCCCAGGGGCTGATGATCTGGATCGGGGCGCGGTGGCCGTCCACGTGGTCGAGGCCCGCCTGGGAGTCGTCCTCGACGACGAAGATCGCCGAGTCCTTCCAGTACTCGCTGTGGGTGATCTCGTCGACGATCCGCCCGGTGGCGAGGTCGTTGTCGGCGACCTGGGCGGCCGGGCCCGCCGCGCCTCCGGTGTGGTCGCTGGACAGCCACAGCATGTTGAGGTCGGCCGGGCCGTTGCGCTCGAAGTCCTGCTTCCAGATCTGGTACCGGTACAGGTCGGGCACGTCGGTGTCGAACTTCGGGAAGCCGGGCACCGAGACGCTGTTGAGCGAGGGGATCGGCGAGGAGGACTTGAGCGCGTAGGCGCTGCCCTGACCGGTCTCGTCCATGGCCTTGGCGTCGCAGTACAGGTTCTGCCAGGTGGCGTCGGCGGGCTTGTCCAGGAACTGGTGGAACTCGCCGAAGTCGCGTACGGACCGGCCCGCCGCCTGCGCGCCCGTCCACAGGAAGCCGGAGCGCTGGTGGCCCAGGCCGTCGTCCTCGGTGTCGTAGCTGCGCTCGTACTCGCCGGCCGAGGACTCGGTGTACTCCGGGTTGTCGGCCTGCATCAGCCAGTTGTGGCCCTCGGCGGAGTTGGTGCCGATGTCGTAGGTGTTGTCGTAGAGCCCGAACTGCTCGGCCAGCGCGTGCTGGTTGGGCGTCACGTCGGCGCCGAACTGGGCGAGCTTCGGGTCGCCGTTGCCCTGGGGCAGGTCCCCGAAGAGCTGGTCGTAGGTCCGGTTCTCCTTGACGATCAGGAAGACGTGCTTGATCGGCGACGGGTCGCCGATCCGCTTGGGCACCGGCTCGGCCTTCGCCTTGTGGCCGTTGGCGAGCTTGACCGCGTTGTTCGTCCAGCCGTTCTGCCGGAACACCCCGGCCGTCCGGGAGCGGATCTCCTTGTCGCTCGGGAGCGTGAAGGAGGTGAGGCTGGAGGTGGTGTCGTGGGTCTTGTGGGCGCCGGTGCTGTTCGGCCGACGGGCGTCGATGCCACGGGTGTTGGAGACGATCACCTTGGAGCCGACGGTGGCGACCTCGGCCGGGAAGTAGTCCGTGGGCAGCAGGCCGACGTAGCTCACCGGCTGCTGCGCGCCGGAGAAGCGGTAGACCGCCACCGCGTTGGCCCGGCCGAGGGTGACGAGCAGCCGGCCGTCCTCGGTGAGCGTGATCGCGGTGGGCTCGTAGCCGACGGAGGCCTCCGGCCACGGCTTGGTGGAGACGGTCTGGACGACCTTGTCGTGCGCGGTGTCGATCACCGACACCTCGTCACCGGCGGTGTCCGCGACGAACACCACCCCGTCCTTGGCGTACAGCGCCGTCGGGTGCAGGCCGACGGCGACGGTGCCGACGGCGGCGGACGGGTCCGCGAGGTCGATCACGCTGACGGTGCCGGTGGTGGTGGCGGCGGTCACCGGGTCGGCCGGCACCTGGGTGCCGTAGGAGTTGATCGTGGTGTCGCCGGCGGTGGCCGCCCGTCCGCCCTCGTTGGAGACGTACAGCTTCCCGCCGACCCGGACGACGCCGCGCGGGGCGTTGCCGACCGTCCAGCTCTGCCGGACCGCGCCGGTCGCCGCGTCGATCGCGACCACCCGGTTCTGCCCGTTGACGGCCGCGTACACCGTGGAGCCGTCGGCGGAGAACACCGCGCCGGAGGCCAGCGCGTGCTTGTCCCCGTCGGCGGGGATCGGCACCGCCACCGGCTTGGCCAGCGTGCCGTCGGGCTGCACGGTGAACCGGGTGTAGCCGTCGAGCTGGCCCAGCCACAGCTGCTTGCCGTCCGGGGAGTAGACCGGGGACTCCTGGCCGACCGAGCCGTTGGGGATGCGCAGCTCGTCCGCCTTGTTGGTGCCGACGCGCTGCCGCACCTTGCCGGTCTTCAGGTCCACCACGACCAGCGCCGAGTCGCCGTCGGTGACGGCGGCGGCCAGGTGGGTGCCGTCGGGGCTGACGGCGGAGCCCATGATCTTGCCGTTGTCGATGACCTGCCGGTCGCCGTACGGGGCGAGGTACTGGTCGCTGGAGATCACCAGGCCGTCGGCGGTGGTCTCGCCGACCCGCTCGGTGCCGAACTGCTGGGTGCTCGCGAAAGCCGTGCCGGTGGCCACGGCCACCGCCGTGACGCAGGCGGTGGCGAGTGCGGCCCGGCGGCCCACCCGGCGGCCCAGGAGGACCACGTGATCGTTCCGGCTGCGTCGACGACGCGTTACCTGCATGGCGTCAGCCCTTCGTTGAATCCGTCGTACCGGTGGGGGAAGCGAGCAGCCCGACCTGACCGTCGAACTGCCACAGCGGGTTCGGCGCGTCCCCGGTCGGGGTGTGCACCAGGAAGTAGCCGTTCACTTCCTTCGGGCCGTCGCCGTCGGCCATCAGCCGTCCGTCGGAGGCCACGTCGAGCTGGTAGACCGCCGTACCGGGGGCGTCCGTGCCGGGCAGGTGCCAGGTGACCACGCAGCGCCAGTCGTTGCCGGGCCCCTCCGGGTCGACCTGGCCGTCGCCGCGCCGGCAGTCCGCGGTGGCCCGCAGGTCGGCCTCCGTCACGGCGGGGCGGTGCAGCTGCTCGGTCTGCAGCCGGTAGAGGTGCGCGAACACGGTGGCGACCTCCCGCTGCACCTTGTCCTGGGTGATCCCGGAGCCGGTCGAGGGGGTGGCCGCCGCGATGGCGCCGGTGGTCAGCGCGAGCAGTGCGGCCAGCGGCAGCACGCCGTGGGAGAGCGTGCGGCGCCCCACCCCGTCCTCGCTGCCGGTGGTGAAGTCCCGCCGGACGAAGAGCCGGTACGCGGCCGCGGTGGCGGCCGCCGCCCAGAGCAGGCCGACCGCGACGGCGACCAGCAGTTCGCCGGTCCGCGCCGGGGCGGCGAACAGCCCGTTCCAGGAGACGAAGGCGTAGCCGGGCAGCGCGAGGCGCAGCGCCACCGGCAGCGGCAGCACCTGGGCGAGCTGCATCGCGACCGCCGCCAGCGCGGGGACCAGCAGCCCCATCGGCGAGCGGCCCAGCAGGACGGAGCCGAGCAGGCCGAGCGCCGCCAGCGCCAGGGTCGGCGCCAGCGCGCAGACCCAGGCGAGCAGGACGCTCCCGGCCGCGTCCGAGGCCGACAGCAGGTGCCCGTCCACACCGACCAGCGGTCGGTCGCCGACCGCCGCCAGCCCGCCGACCGTGCCGGACACCGCCAGCCCGGCCACCAGCAGCCCGATCACGGTGACGGCGGCCAGGGCCTTCGCCGCGAAGATCCGCCGCGGCGAGCGGACCGTCACCAGCAGGTGGCGCCAGGTCCCGAGCCGGTCCTCGGCGGCGAACACGTCGCCCGCGACCACCGAGGTCAGCAGGGGCAGCGCCCAGGAGCCGGCGAAGCCCAGCACCACCAGCGGGCCGGCCCAGCCGGTGGCGTGCATCCAGCGGCCGAACAGGGTGTCGGAGGGCAGCGTGCCCTGCTGGGCGACGGCGGCCGTGAACAGCCCCGGCGCGATCCAGCAGGCCAGCAGCAGCCCTCTGGTCCGCCACTGTGCGAGCAGTTTCACCAGCTCGAAGCGGTACACCCGGCCGACCGGCACGGGGCGCGTCCCGGATCCGGGGGCGGTGGCGGCCGCGGCCCGTCCGGCCGTGATCGTGGTCATCGCTCCTCCTCCTGCTCGGTCAGGGCCAGGAACGCCGCTTCCAGGGGCGGGACCACCGGGGCGACCTCGCGCACCCGGACGTCCGCGCGCACCAGGGCCGCCACCAGGTCCTCGACGGCCGGGCCGCAGGCGCGCACCACCAGCGCCCCGGCCGTGCGTCCCGGCCCGGCCGGGACGCGCACCCCGGCGACCCCTTCGGCCACCCGCCGGGCGGCCACCGGGTCGGAGGTGAGCAGCCGGTGGTCGAGCTCGCGGCCGGGCGCGGCCAGTTCGTCGAGCGGGCCGGAGAAGCGGACCCGTCCGGTGGCCAGGATGGTGACCTCGTCGCAGAGCGCCTCCAGGTCGTCCATCCGGTGACTGGACAGCACCACCGTCACGCCGTCGGCGGCGAGCCGGCGCAGCGCCGCGTGCACGTGCTGCTTGCCGGCCGGGTCCAGGCCGTTGGAGGGCTCGTCGAGCACCAGCAGCCGGGGTTCGGTGAGCAGCGCGGCGGCCAGTCCGAGCCGTTGGCGCATGCCGAGCGAGAAGCCCCGCACCCGGTCGTCGGCGACCTCGCGGAGCCCGACCTCGGCCAGCACCTCGTCGATCCGGCCGGCCGGGCCGTCCTGCCCGCGCAGCGCGGCGAGGGCGGCCAGGTTCTTCCGGGCGGTCAGCGACGGGTAGAGCCCGGGCCCGTCGACGAAGCCGGCCACGCCGTGCGGCGCGGGCCGGGCCCGGCCGACCGGTCGGCCCAGGACCTCCAGTTCGCCGTCGTCGGCGACGGCCAGTCCGAGCAGCAGGCCGAGCAGCGTGGTCTTCCCGGCGCCGTTGGGCCCGGCCAGTCCGTGGATCCGCCCGGGCGCCAGCTCCAGGGCGATGTCGTCGAGTGCGACGACGTCCCCGAAACACTTCGTCACTGCCCGTGCGCGTACGGCGGGTTGAGTTTCCTTCATGGCTCCTTCTCGCGGTTCCCCAGGGAACCTAGGGGGTTGACCGGTCGCCGTCAGGAGCGCCCGGTTGAACTCCGTCGGAACAGCGGCGGCCCACCCTGTGACGGTCCTGCGATCGCTTCGGGCGCATCGAGTGGAAAGGTCAACATGAAAACGGATATCGTTTCGCCAGGTGGAGGCGGCCCGATCCGCCGGGGTCCGCGCCGAAGCGGTTGCGGAGCTTGATGAACATGACAAACATTGGCAGAAGGCGAAGCCTCGAATGCGCACGGACACGGTGGGAGTCGGGATGCGAGTGGACGCCGCCCTGGCCGGAACCTGGGTGGACCGCTGGGAACGCCAGCAGGAGCGGTACGCGGTGGAACGCGAGGAGCGGTTCACCGTCATCGCCGACGTGCTGGAACAGACCGTCGGCCACCGCGGGCGCCCGCTCGTCGCCGACCTCGGCAGCGGCCCCGGCTCACTGTCGGCCCGGGTCGCCGCCCGCCTGCCGCACGCCGAGATCCTCGCCGTCGACATCGACCCGCTGCTGCTCGCCCTCGGCCGCGCCCGGCACCCCGAGATCGCCCGCTGGGTCGAGACCCTGATCGGCCGGCCGGGCTGGATCGGGGAGCTAGGCCTCGACCGCCCGCTGGACGCCGTGGTCTCCACCACCGCGCTGCACTACCCGCCGCCGGACGCCCTGCTCGGGATCTACCGCGACCTCGCCGCCGCACTGCGGCCCGGCGGCGTCCTGGTCAACGGCGACCACCTGATCCCCGAGGACCGCCCGCTCGCCGAACTCGCCCTCGCCATCGGCCGGTGCCGCGCCCGGCGCAGCGGCACCGACGACGCCGAGGACTGGTCCCAGTGGTGGGCCGCGGCCGGACGCGTCCCCGAGTTCGCCGACCTCCTGACGGCCCGCGAACGCCAACTGCCCCCCACCGACGGCGCCGGCAACAGCCTGTCCGCGGCCCGGCACTGCGAACTGCTGCGGAAGGCCGGCTTCCGCCAGGCCGGACCGGTGTGGCAGTACGGCACCAGCTCCGTCCTGGTCGCCCTGCGCTGACCTCGCCCGGAAGCCCATCCGGAACGGCCGCGTCCGCACGGGCCCAGTCTTTGCTATGGCGTGACAGAAAGCGCCCTGTCGATCGCACAGGGAAACGGTTACGGTTTCCCTCGGTCGCCGACGCCCCTGCCGCCCCCACCCTCACGCCGACACCCCACCGAGAGCTGGTTTCGCATGCGGCCCTTACCGCTGTATCTCGAACCGCGAATGGAGACCCCCCTCCGATCCCTCCTGGAGGAACACGACCTCCTGCACACCCTGTCCGACGCCCTCGGGTCCCCGCTCAACCTGCTCCTGCCCGAGCAGATCGCCGACAACCTGGCCCGCTTCCAGGCCGTCTACCGCAAGCACCACCTCGCCGGCCGGATCCACTTCGCCCACAAGGCGAACCGCTCCAGCGCCCTCGTGCGCCGGCTCGCCGCCACCGACGCCGGACTGGACGTCGCCTCGCTCGCCGAACTCCAGCACGTGCTCGGGGCCGGCTGCCCGCCCGAGCGGATCATGGCCACCGGCCCGAAGACCCGCGAGTACCTCTGGCTGGCGGCCCGCACCGGCGCCGCCGTCCACCTGGACTCCCCCGCCGAACTCGACGAGCTGGCCGACCTGGTGCGCGAGCACGCCCTGCCCCGGGTGCGGGTCCTGCCCCGGCTGTCCGGCTTCAAGGCCCCCGGGGTCACCCTGCTCTCCCGGCCCAGCCGCTTCGGCACCGACCTCGGCGAACTCACCGGGCTGCTCGACGCGTTGGAGCGCCACCGGGACGCCGTGGAGACCACCGGCGTGGCCTACCACCTGGACACCACCGGCATCGCGGAGAAGGCCGTCGCCCTGGAGACCTGCATCGCGGTGATGAACGAGTGCCGCCGCCGGGGACTGCAACCGCGCACCATCGACATCGGCGGCGGCTTCGGGGTCAGCTACCTGGCCGACGCCGCCCAGTGGGAGCGGTACACCACCGAACTGGCCGACGCCGTCCTGGGCCGCCGGCCCGCCCTCACCTGGCAGGGCCACGGCTACGGGCTGCGCGCCGAGTCCGGCCGGCTGCGCGGCGCCCTCGGCCTCTACCCGGCGCACCGCCCGGTGGCCGCCGAAGCCTACCTGGACGAGCTGCTCTCCCACCCCGCTCCCACCCTCGGACGGCCGCTCGGCACCCTGCTGCTGGAGAACCTCTACGAGCTGGCGGTGGAGCCCGGCCGGGCCCTGGCCGACCAGTGCGGGGCCACCCTCGCCCGCGTCCTGGAGGTCCGGCACACCCCGGCCGGCGAACGCCTCGTCCGGCTGGAGATGAACGCCCGCGACGTGGGCCTGGAGGAGCACGGCGTCCTGATGGACCCGGTCCTCGTCCCCCGGCCCGGCGCGCCCGGCGCCGGAGACGCAGCTCCGGACGAACCCGTCGGGGTCTACCTCATCGGCAACCTCTGCCTGGAGACCGACCTGATCACCCGCCGGACGGTCTTCCTGCCCCGCCTGCCCGCCCCCGGCGACCTGCTCGCCTTCGCCAACACCGCGGGCTACCTGATGGACTTCAGCGCCGGCGGGGCACTGCGCCAGCCCGTCGCGCGCAAGGTCGCCGCCTACCGGCAGGACGGCACCTGGCGGTGGCGCCTGGACGAGCAGTACTGGCCCGTCGACGTGACGGCGGCCGCGGCACACCGGGGGGACGGACACGCATGAGGTACGACAGCATCACCGACGCGATCGGCAACACCCCGCTGGTCCGGATCGACCCGGCGGTCACCGGCCTGCGGCACATCGACCTGTACGCCAAGCTGGAGATGCTCAACCCGTTCGGCTCGGTCAAGGACCGCGCCGCCTGGAACATGACCCGCGAGGCACTGCCCGCCGCCGTCGAACGCGGCGACACCCTCGTGGAACTCTCCAGCGGCAACACCGCCAAGGCGCTCGCCCTGATCGCCGGCCTGCACGGACTGCCGTTCAAGAGCGTCACCAACCGGATGAAGGTCCCCGAGATCAAGGACCTGCTGCTGCTCCTGGGCGCCGAGATCGAGGAACTGCCCGGCCGCACCGAGTGCCTCGACCCGACCGACACCGACGACCCGCTCACCCGGATCCACCGGATGCTCTCCGAGGCCGACTCCGGCTACCTGCACACCGACCAGTACTACAGCCGCCTCAACCTGGACGCCCACCTCACCGGCACCGGGCCGGAGATCCTCCGGGACCTCGACGGCCGCGCCCCGGACCACTTCATCGCCTGCATCGGCACCGCCGGATCCTCCACCGGTGTGGCGGCCGCGCTGCGCGCCCACGACCCGGCCGTCGAGGTGCTCGGACTGGTCGCCCACAAGTCCGACTTCATCCCCGGCATCCGCACCATCGACGAGGTGCACGAGGTCGGGCTGTTCGACCCCGACACCTACGACGGCATCGCGTCCGTCACCGCCGACCAGGCCATCGACGGCATGCTCACCCTGGCCCGCCGCTGCGCCCTGCCCGCCGGCCCCACCGGAGGCGGCGCCTTCTTCGGCGCGCTGCGCCACCTGCGCCCCGTCGACGAGGAGTTGGCGCGGCGGGGCGCCGGCGAGCGGCACACCGCCGTGTTCATCGTCTGCGACCGGATCGAGAGCTACCTGAGCTACGTCCGCCGGCGGCGGCCCGAACTGTTCAACCAGCCCGCCCGGCCGAACTCGGTGGGCACGGTCACGCCGGCCGAGCTGTCCGCCGCCCGGGTCGTCGAGGTCGACGCCGCACGCAAGTGGATCGCCGAGGAGCGGCCGCTGGTCGTCGACCTGCGCGGCGGGTTCGCCTACGCCGCGCTGCACATCGAGGGCTCGATCAACATCGTCGACGAACTCTTCGACGAACTCCTGCACGGCGGCCTGCCGTTCGGCACCCACCAGCCGGTGCTGCTGGCCTGCCCGGTCGGCGAGAAGTCCGCCCGGTACGCGGCACTGCTCACCCGGATGGGACACCGGGACGCGCGCAGCCTGGCCGGCGGCATCATCGCCTGGCGCGACGCGGGCGCCCCGCTGGTCCGGGACTGAGCGGGGGCCGGCCGTGACCACCCTCGACGCGCTCCGGGACTGGCACCGCGGGCTGCGCGCCCAGTTCCCCCTCATCACCGGCCACCCGGACCAGGCCTACCTGGACAGCGCGGCCACCTCGCAGAAGCCCCGGGCCGTGCTCGACACCGTCCAGCGCTACCTGACCACCGCCAACGCCAACGCCGGCCGCGGCACCTACACCTGGGCCAACGCCACCACCGCCCTGGTCGAACGCACCCGCGCCCGGGTCGCCCGCTTCCTCGGCGACCCGGAACCGCTGCGGCGCTCCGGCGTCCACTTCACCAGCGGCGCCACCGAGGGACTGCGCGCGGTGGCCCGGGACTGGCTCCCCCACCACCTGCGGGACGGCGACGAGATCATCGTGCCGTTCGCCGACCACCAGGCCAACGCCCTGCCCTGGCTGGAGGCGCAGCAGCTGCTGGCCCGCCAGGGCGTGCGCGTGACGGTGCGCGAACTGCCGTACGACCCGGCCTCGCGGGACTACGACCACGTCGCGCTCGCCGGACTCGTCACCGAGCGCACGGCGTTCGTCGCCGCCACCCACGTCCACCACGTGTACGGCGCCGACATGAACGTCCACCGCATCCGGGCCGCGGTCGGCCCCGGGGTGCCGATCTGCCTGGACGCCGCCCAGAGCGTCGGCCACCTCCCGGTGGACGTCACCGCGCTGGACGTCGACTTCGTGGCCTTCTCCGGCCACAAGGCGATGGGCCTGCCCGGCACCGGCGCGGTGTGGGCCCGCAACACCCGGGGCCCGGCCTTCACCCCCGGCGGCTGGGCCGGCACCCCCAACACCTGTGGCATCGCCGGCCTGGAGACCGCCCTGGACTGGCTCGACGCCGCCGGGACGGACCGCATCCGGCGGTGGAACACCGCCCTCGCCGCCCGGCTCACCGACGGACTGCGGACCCTGGACGCGTACGAGGTGCTCGGCTGCCGGCTGAGCCTGGCCGCCGACTCCGAGGTCCAGCAGCGCGAGGGCATCGTCACCTTCCGGCACCGCGGGATCGGCTCCAACGACCTGGGCTTCGTGCTCGCAAGCCACGGCCTGCTGGTGCGCTCCGACGGCCACTGCCAGGCGCGGGCCGGCGAGAGCGAGAGCTCGGTACGGGTGAGCCTGCACGTCTACAACAGCCCGGAGGAGGTCGACAGGCTGCTCTCCGTCCTGCGTTCGCTGTAGCGGCCGGAGCCGGGGCCGGGTCCGGCCCGGGCGTCCCCGAACGCCGCCGGTCGCCGAGGGGCCGTCACATCCGCTGGAGGTTGCGCACCAGTCCGGTCATCTTCGGCGACGGGGCGACGTTGAGCTCCCGCTGCAGGAACGAACGGTAGTGCTGGTAGGAGCGCAGCGCGCTGGCGAGGTTCCCCTCGGCGAGGTGCACCTCGACCACGATCCGGTGCGCCGTCTCCCGGACCGGGTCGATGGCGATCGCCGCCAGCGCGGTCTGCAGGGCCGACAAGTAGCGCTCGGCGTCGCACAGTTGATGCGCCAGGCCCTCCAGGGCGTACAGCCGCAGCTGGTCCCACCGCTCGCGCTCCAGGGTCAGCCACTCCTCCTCCCAGCCCGGCAGCAGCTCGGCGGCCAGCTCGTCCACGAGGTCGTCGCAGCTGACGGGCAGCCGGTCGAGCCCGGCGACGACCCGTTGCGCCGAGCAGCGCGCGGCACGCAGGTCCACCCGGACCGCCGGAGCGAGCCGCAGCCACTGCCCCGACGCCTCGACCGGGATGGCCCGGCCGCGCCGCCTGGCGTGGTAGAGGGCGGTGCGCAGGTTCGCGGCCGCCCGGCGCTGGGTGCAGTCCGGCCAGAGCCGTTCGGCGGCCGTGCCGCGCTGGACGCCGTCGTCGTGCAGGGCGAGGAAGGCCAACAGGTGCTCCGCGCTCACCGGGAGGGAGACCCTGCGTCCCGCGTCGGTGGCCTCGAAGCCCCGCAGCAGTTCGATGCTCGGGCCGTCCCACGACACACTCCCACTCTGCCGTGCCGCGCCGACCCCCGCACCCGTTCGAGCGCGCACCGGTTGCGGCCGGGGCCCGTCACGGCCGTGTCCGTCCGGCCCCGGACCGCCGTCACCCGGACGTCGTACGGACGTTGCGGCGGCGTCGCGGTGACGCCTCGGCGGCGTCACGGCCGTCGTCGCCGACCGTCACGGCCACGGCCCCCGGCCGGCCGCCGACACCCTAATGGGCCGCCGCCGAACGGGTGTTGGCGGAGGTGCCGATCCACCGCGGGAACCCGGGCCGATCGGCCGACCGGCGGGCGGTCACCGTGCGTGCACCACCCGGCCCGTGGCACCGACGCCGACCGGGACGGCTCCGCCACGCGGGCGCGACGCGCCCGCGACGGCACCCGCCCGCCGGCGGTGACGCTCCCCCGCACACGCGCGCGACGGCCGGCCCGTTGACTGGCACCACCTGCCGCCCGGTGGAGCGCACCCGACGCCCCGCCCGACACCGGAAGGGGGATGCCACATGAAGGCCCGATCGGTCCTGCGCGACGTCCGTGCCCCCGAGGACGAGCTCCTCGGCGACCCGGAGGTGTGCATCGCCGTCCTGGACGGTCCGGTCGACCTGTCGCACCCCTGCTTCGACGGCGCCGACCTCACCCGGCTGGACACGCTCGTCACCGAACCGGCCGGCCCCGGCCCGATGTCGCTGCACGGCACCCTGGTCGCGAGCCTGCTCTTCGGCCGACCCGGCAGCCCGGTGACCGGGCTCGCGCCGCGGTGCCGCGGCCTGGTCCTGCCGGTCTTCACGGACGCGGGCGAGGGACGGGTACCCCAACTCGACCTGGCCCGGGCCGTCGAACGCGCCGTGCAGGAGGGCGCCCACGTCATCAACATCAGCGGTGGCGAGGCCGGCCAGGACGTCCAGCCGGACCCGGTGCTGGAGCACGCGCTGCGGCTGTGCGACGAGAGCGGGGTCCTGGTGGTCGCGGCCGTCGGCAACGACGGCTGCGACTGCGCCCAGGTGCCGGCCGCCGTCCCGACGGTGCTCGCCGTCGGCGCGGCCGGCCCCGACGGCGAACCGCTGGACCTCAGCAACTGGGGCTCCGCGTACGCCGACCACGGCCTGCTCGCCCCCGGGCTCGATGTCGAGGGCGCCGCCCCGGGCGGGGGCGGCGCCACCCTGACCGGCAGCAGCTTCGCCACACCACTGGTGTCCGGGGTCGCCGCCCTGCTGGTCGCCGCGCAGGTACGGGCGGGCGCCCCGCCCGACCCGAGGGCGGCCGGCCGGGCCCTGCTGCGGGGCGCGCGCTCCGTGCCCTGCGCCCCCGCCGACGCGCCCGAGTGCCGGCGCCGGCTGGTCGGTCACCTGGACGCGGCCCACGCGTACGAGCTGATCACCCGACGAGACCTGACCGCGCCTCCGGCCGGCGCCGCGACCACGGCGGACGCCGCCCGCCGCGCCACCCTCTCCCCCGAGGTCGGGGTCGCCACGGCCGGCGCTCCCGCACTGCTCGGGACCTCTCCTTACGACTCGCACGAGGGAGCCAGCACCATGGACACCCAGAGCGTTCCCGTCGCCACCACAGAGGCCGATCCCACCGCCCCGACCGCACCACCGGCCCCCGCCGCCCAGGCCGCGCCGGCCCCGCAGGGCGCGCCGTACGACGCCGTTCCCCAGGCCGGCGCCGCCGCCGGGGTGACGGGCGTCACCGCCGCGAGCGCGCAGCCCGCGGTCCCCGGACACGTCCCGCCGCCCGTACCACCGGCCGCGCCCGCCCAGGCCGCACCCGCACCGTCCACCGGCGCGACGGCGCTCGGCCAGGCCCCGGCGGCCCCCTGCGCGTGCCAGGGCGGCGGGCCCTCGGCAGCCGGGCCGGCGGGCGGCGGTGTCCGGCCCTCCTGCGCCTCCACCAACAACCGCCCGCTGGTCTTCGCGATCGGCCAGGTCGGCGTGGACTTCCAGACCGAGGCCCGCCGGGACAGCTTCCGTCAGCTGATGGAGCCCGTCGAACGGGACGTCGAGGGCCATCCGGAACAGACGAAGGAGCTGCCCGCCAATCCCTACGACGCCGAGCAGTTGCACCGGTACCTGACCGCCAACCCGTGGGCCTCCGACAAGGTCACCTGGACGCTGAACCTGGAGAGCACGCCGATCTACGCGCTGGAGGCCGAGACCGCGGCCGGCATGGACTGGAGCAGTGTGCCCGTCGTGGACGTCGGGGCGACCAAGCAGGACGTGGAGGCGCTCATCGACGACCGCGCCCGGCTCGCGGACCTCCTGCTGGCACTCGCCGCGCCGCCGCCGCCGGTGTCCACGGTCTACCGGTCGTTCCGGGACGCGTACCTCGGCCACCACAGGTTCACCCAGGACGAGGACGGCTACATCTCCCGGATCTCGGTCCCCGGCCGGCTGACCGACCGCACCGTCCGGCTGTTCTCCGGGCAGGTCGTGCCCGTCGTCGAGGTCAAGAGCCGCGGCATCTACATCTGGTACCAGAAGCAGCTGGTGGACGCCGTGGTGACGGCCGTCCTGCAGAACGCCGCACGGGACTCCCTGACGGTCGACGAGGCCTATGTCCGCAAGACCATGGACGCGTTCCTGGACAAGGTCTACTACCAGTTCCGCAACCTCGGGCAGACCTCCGCAGACCGGGCGCTGAACTCCGCGGGCACCAACGCCTTCTCGGTCGCCGAGACCATCAGCAAGGCCATGCTCCTGGGCCAGAGCATCCCCAGCACCGTGACCAGGGCCGACGAGCAGGTCTCCCTGTACTGCATCGACACGATCTCCGTCACGAAGAGCCCCTACTGCCGCATGGGCTCGGACTGCCAGGACGTCAAGGTGGGCTTCTTCGACCCCGAGGACGACCGGCACGCGCGGGTCAACATGCTGTTCACGATCGACGTCAGCGACGAGTTCCCCGTCACCCTGGCGCCGGCCCACCAGTTCCTGGAGTCCTGAGCGCCACGGCACCGCCGGTGCCCGCGCCCGCCGAAGGACCCCACGCCGCCCGTCAGGAGGAGGCGGACCATGAAATCCCCCGCACGGCTCCCCAAGCCCACGCCCAACCTGCCGGTCCTGGCTCCACC
The DNA here is from genome assembly GCF_053594915.1 of Kitasatospora sp. NPDC002543. Taxonomy (NCBI): domain Bacteria; kingdom Bacillati; phylum Actinomycetota; class Actinomycetes; order Kitasatosporales; family Streptomycetaceae; genus Kitasatospora; species Kitasatospora sp. NPDC002543. The sequence continues at coordinate 69,089 of NZ_JBSFWR010000026.1, forward strand.
GATCCACCGGGACGGCCCGGAGGAGTCCGGCCGACAGGCCGGCGGCCCCGGCGTCGCGGCGTCCAGGTCGGCCTGTTCCAGTCTCTCCGGACCGGCCCGGAGCATGTGCTACGCCGCCCTCTGACGACCCGTCCCCCACGGGCCCGACGGACGACGGGCGCACCGCCCTCACACGAGAAGGGATGAGCAGAAATGATCCACGAAGAATTCCGTGAGGACCACCGGATGTGGTCCCCCACCCCGCAACTCCCGAAGCTGGCCCCGCCGGTCGACCGTACCGGTCACACCGGCGGTGCCCTGGGGCAGGCCCCGGGCGTCGAGGCCGACGCCTTCTGGGACCAGCTCGCCAACACCGCCCTGCAGGTGATCCCGAAGCTCTTCTGACACGGCACCACGCGCCGGCGACGGTTCTCGAGCGGTCCGTCGCCGGCCCCGCCGCCCGGTGACGCCACCGCGCGGAACCGGCCACCGGAGCTCCGAACAGGAGAGGCAGAACCATGCTCGAGCAGCCGCCGCCCCAGGTGCCGCCGATCGACCGAACGGTCGGCTACGAGGCCTGTCTGAAGGTGGTCAAGGAAGCCGTCAGCGTGGACGGCGTTCAGAACGCGGCCATGCCGCCCAGCAATGTGATCATGGGATTCACCGGCCGGCCGCCGCGGACCCGCGCCTCGGTCGACACCGTCCCCGCGGACTCCGAGGACTCGGCCGCCCAGGCACCGCCGGCTCTACCGACCACACTGATCATGGACGGCCCCGGGGGTCTCTACGGCCCGAGTTTCGCGGACCCGGCCCCCTGGGCCTGCGGCGGTGCCCCCACCCCCGGCTGCCTGCCGCCACCCCCCGCCATCGGAGGCCGCCGCTGATCCCCACCAGTCACACCGGACGGCCCCGGCCCGGACCTCCGAGCAGGTCCGCCCCGCGCCGTCCGCCCCACGGAACCAGCACACGAGAAGGGAAGCACGACCATGACCACGGAAGAGCTCCACGACGAACGCCGGGCGTGGACCCCCACCCCGCAGCTCCCGAGGCTCGCCCCGCCGGTCGACCGCACCGGTCACACCGGCGGCGCCCTGGGACAGGCTCCCGGCGTCGAGGCCGACAGCTTCTGGGACGACCTCGCCAGCGTCGCCCAGGTGGCCGCCCCGATCGCCCTGGCAGCGCTCTGACGTCGTCCGCCCCCGGACGACGGTGCCCCCCAGTGCCGGCCGTGCGGCCCCTCGCCGCCCGGCCGGCACACCGCTGTCCCCGTCCGCCGGACCCCTGTCCGGCCGAACTCCCGTTCAGTAGCATGAACCCGCTTCCGCCCGTGGCTCCGAGGGGACGAGTGACCGCCGTGACCACCCTGACCGCCAGCACCCCGCCCGTCGACGTCATGGACGTCGTGGACGTCGACGTGGACATCGACCTGCTCCTGGACGGCGACGCCGCCGCGGACGCCCCGGCTCCGGACGCGCTCGGCGCCGCCGCGCCGATCCTGATGACCCCGCCGCAGAGCACCCAGGCCGTCTTCGAGTTCGACCCGCCGGTCCAGCTCGACCCGGAGTTCCTGGTGGACCCGCTGCCCCCGCAGGTGACCCAGGCGATCGTCGTCGACCTGCCCGGCCTCGACGCCCGCTGAGGCCCGCCGAGGCCCACACCCGCCGCATGGACGCCGACCGCCCCGCCGCGCACCGCTACACGCGCCCCTTCGACCGCTTCCCCTCCCGCCGTGAGCACCAGGAACGGTGGGCCGACCTCGCCCGCGCGATCGCCGAGGCAGGCCCACCGAACGGTGAACCGGCCGGCCGCAAGGGCGAGTTGACCGTCCTCGGCTCCGGCATCGAGGCCGCCGGCTTCACCCGGGCCGACGAGCGCCTGCTCCGCGAGGCCGACGTGGTCCTGCACTGCGTGGCCGACCCCGCCACGGTCGTGCGGATCAACGCCTGGCGCCCGGACGCCTACGACCTCGGCGTCCTGTACGACGACGCCAAGGACCGCTACCTGACGTACGTCCAGATGTCCGAGGCGGTGCTGCACTTCGTCCGCGCCGGTCGGCGCGTGGCGGCCGTCTTCTACGGCCACCCCGGCATCTTCGTGCTGTCCAGCCACCGGGCCGTGCGGATCGCCCGCCGCGAGGGCCACACCGCCGTGATGCGGCCGGGCATCAGCGCCCTGGACGTGCTCTGCGCCGACCTCGGCGTGGACCCGAGCACCCCCGGCATGCAGACCTTCGAGGCCACCGACCTGCTGATCCGCGGCCGGCGCATCGACCCCGGCCTGCACCTGGTGCTCTGGCAGGTCGGCATCGTCGGCGAACTCGACTACCGGCGCGCCGGGTTCACCAACCGCCACCTGCCGGTGCTGCTGGACCGGCTGGAGGAGGCCTACGGGCCGGACCACACCGTGGTCAACTACACCGGCGCCCGCTACCGGGGCCTGGACCCCGTCACCGCCCGGCACACCGTCGCCGCCCTGCGCGACCCCGCCGTGCGGCGCACCGTCACCAGCGCCTCCACCTGGTACCTGCCGCCCGCCGTCGCCGCCCCGGCCGACCCGGACATGCTCGAACGCCTCGGACTGCTCGGCCCCGGCCGGCGGGTCCGCCCACCGGACGGCCCGCTGCGGGTCGTCGACGCGTACGGACCGCGCGAACTCGCCGCCCTGCGCGGCTTCGCCGACTTCCGTGTCCCGGCCGGTTTCCACTGGCAGGAGGACACCCCCGGCGCCCGCTTCGCCCTGGCCCTCGGCGAGGACAGCGCCCTGCGCGAGCACTACGTCCGCGAGCCCGCGGCCGCCGTGGCCGACTGGGCCCCGCCGGACCTCGGACCGGCCGAGCGCGCCCTGCTGGCCCGGCGCGAGGACCTGGCCCTGCAGGCCGCCGCCCGGGGCGTCCACCGGCCGCCCGGGCCGGAGGAGGCCCGCCGGCTGCGCACCCTGCTCACCCGCAAGTCGGAGGCCCGCCGGCTGGCGCGGGACGGCTCGGCGGGCTGGCCGTCGATCCGGCGCGACCTGGACGCCGTTCTCGCCGGGGCCCTGTACCCGTGGACGGGCCTGTACGGCACCGCGGACGGCGGCCTCTCGGTCTACGTCCTGGGCCGCGCCACCGACCCGCCCCGGCACCGGGTCCACGTCGACGGCCGGCGCGTCCCCGACCCGGTCTACTCCCGCGGCGTGCTGCGCTGGCCCGGCGCGGACAGCCGGCCCGGCGGCGAGCTGCGGCCGGAGTCCGGCCGCGACGGACTGCGCCGGCTGACCGGCACCGTCGACGGCGCCGCGGTGTGCCTGACCGAGTACCCGCTGCCGGAACTGCCGCCGCTCGCCGACCTGGTCGGCGGGTACCGGGTCGGGGGCGTGCGGGTGGACGTCTCGCCCGGCGCCCCGGGCTCGGCCCCGCGGCTGCGCGTCACCGTCGACGGCGAGCCCGTCACCGCCGCGGTGGTGATCGGACCGGCGGGCTTCGAGGTGGACGACCTCACCGTCCCCTTCACCGCGGCGGTGGCCGAGGCGCCCCCGTGCCTCCACGGGGACTACCGGCTACGGCTGCCCGGCCGGCCCGGCGGCGCCGAACTGCGCGTGACGGCGGACGGCGTCGTGCTCGACGGCCGGCCCGTCACCAAGGCCGAGGCGGACGGCCGGCGGCTCGGCTGGCGGGACGGACCGGAGCCGCTGCCGTCCGCCGAACTCACCCTGCTGCTCGACCCGGTCACCCTGCACCCGATGCTCCACGGCACCGGTCGGAGGGCGGACGGCGAACCGTTCCCGCTGCTCGGCATGGTCCCGGTCGGCGTCGACGCGGCCCGGGAGCTCGCCGCCCGGCCGCGGTTCGGCATCCCGGCCGGGCCGTGGGCCCACCTGGTGGCGCTCGCCGCCGGGGCGAGCCGGGAGGGCGGGCTGTTCTGGTGGCACGGCTGGGAGCAGTCGGCCACCGCCCTGCGGACCGTGGAGCGCGCCCTGCGGGACGGCCGCCGGTAGTCGGCCGCCGGTAGTCGGTGGCCGGTGGCCGGTGGCCGGCGCGCGGTACGGGCCCGGCCTGGTCCGTACCGCGCGCCGGGGCATCAGCGCAGCCCGGCGAAGAGGTCGTTCTCCGGGACGGCCGCGCCGGTGGAGTCCTTGACCCGCACGAAGGTCTCCACGCCCATCAGCTCGGTGAACCGCTCCTTGCCCATCTTCAGGAAGAAGATGTTCTCCCCCTGGCTGGCGTGCGCGGCCAGGGCGTCGAACTTCCGGCCGCCGAACGCGGTGGTGTCCACCCAGGTGGTGATCTCCTCGTCGGGCAGGCCGATCTCGGGCAGCTCGGGCAGCTCCGGCGCCTCGGCCGCGCCTCCCGCCCCCGCCCCGGCGGTCTCGCCCGTCTCCGCCGGGCCCGCGTCCTCCCAGTCCGCGCCGAACTCGCGCATGGCCTCCGCGAACCGCCGCATGCCCGAGCGCGGCGCCGTCGTCCAGTAGACCTTCGGCGTCAGCTCGTCGGTCAGTTCCAGCGCCGCCATGGTGATCCGGTGCGCCTGGATGTGGTCGGGGTGGCCGTAGAACCCGTTCTCGTCGTAGGTGACGACCACGTCGGGCCGGTAGTGCCGGATCAGTTCGGCGAGGCGGGCGGCGCCCTCCGCCACCGGCGTGCGCCAGAACGAGCCGGGCTCCTCGTTGCTCGCCCAGCCCATCATCCCGGAGTCGGCGTACTCCAGCAGCTCCAGGTGAGTGACCTTCAGCACCTCGCAACTGGCCTCCAGTTCCTGCCGGCGCATCGCCGCGACGGCCTGCGGGTCGTGCCCGGGCTCGCCCGGCTTGACCCCTCCCGGAGCGTCGCCGCAACGTCCGTCCGTACACGTGACGAGCACCGTGCGGATGCCCTCCGCCGCGTACCGGGCGAGGACACCCCCCGTCCCGGTGGCCTCGTCGTCGGGGTGGGCGTGTACCGCCATCAGCGTCAGCGGCCGGTCAGCCATGAGAATCCATCCTCCGGTATGAAAAGTACTCGTCCCAGTCTGCGCCACGGAGCGGGGTGGCCGCTCCGGACATCCCGCTCACCGGCCGGCGGCGAGGGTGACGGGCAGGCCGTCCTCGATGCGGCGCAGCAGGCGGCCGCCGTGGACACCGGGGGCGTCGAACACGCCCTGGTCCTCGGGGTCGTCGTCGGCGCCGGCGCACAGGACCTCGGGCACCAGCACCGTCTCGGCGCCGGCGGAGGCCGGGTAGTCGGCGGCGAGGTAGGCGGGCGCCAGGACGGCACCGTGCAGGGTGCCTTCGACCAGGTCCGGTTCGAACCCGGCGGACAGCACGGTGACCCGGGCGTGCAGGTCCCCGTGGAGCATCACCAGCTTGTCCGTCATGTTGCCGACGAAGGCCTCCACGTGGACGCTGCCGCGGACCAGCAGCTTGGCGTCGCCCTCCAGGAAGACGGCGGCCGCCCGGAGGTCGCCGAGCACGATCAGCGCGGGGCAGCCGTCGTCGATGTTCAGGACGGCGCCGCTGACGTCGAGGTCACCGTCCACGACGCAGCCGGTGCCGTAGAGGTCCAGGGCGTCGAGGTCGAGGTGCCCGTCGACCGACAGGGCGCCGGCGTGGACGTCGTAGGACTCCTCGTAGAGGTTCTCGTACGAGGAGACGGGCAGGCCGCGGCGCTCGAAGAGGGCGACGGACTCGTCCCAACTGTGCAGCGTGGTCGTGAGATTCATGGGCCGAACTCTGCCACCCGGCACTGTCAGCCGGCCGACACCGGATCGAGACCGGCCGTTTCGCCCGTCCGGCGCCCGGTGCGCCCGCGGGTTGCCTACGCTGTGGCCCACTCATGGCAACCGGCCACCACGGCCCGGGATTTCGAGGGGGAGCCCATGGAGCTCGACGCGTTCATGGAGTTGGCGGGCCCGCCGATCGGCGCCGCGCTCGCCGCCTACGGCGACGCGGTGCTGACGCAGGCGCAGGACGCGGCCGCGACCGCCACCGTGGGCCTGGGCACGCGCATCCTCCAGCGCGTCTGGCACCGGCGCGACGAGCGGCAGCGCGAGGATCTGGAACGGGACGTCCTGGAGGCGGCGGAGGAGGACGCGGGCGCCGACGCCCGGGGCGCGCTGCGCCAGGCCGTCCGGCGCACGCTGCGCCAGGACCCGGAGCTGCTGGCGGAGCTGGCCGCGCTGCTGCCGCGGCCGGAGCCCGCCCCGGTCAGCGTCGTGGTGAACGGCCCGGGGGCCGTCGTCAACACCGGTCACAACAGCGGGACGATGAGCACCAGGACCGTCCTGCGCGGGGACGACGCCCGGTGACCTCGCCCACCCACAGCTTCAGCGGGGCCGGGCAGATCGCCAACTTCCACAGTTCCAACGACGGCGTGATGGTCACCCAGGTCACCACGGTCGTGCTGCCCGCCGAGGCCCTGCGCTCCGCGGCCGACACCCCGGCCGTCGACGTCGTCCACCTGCTCCGGCCGAACGGCCGCTTCACCGGCCGGGAGCGGGAACTGGCCGCGCTGCGGGAGGCCCTGACCGCCGGAAGCACCGGGCCGGGTGCCGCGACGGCGGTGGTCCACGGGCTGGGCGGGGTCGGCAAGAGCACCCTGGTACGGCAGTACGCCCAGACCTTCCGCACCTCGTACGACCTGGTGTGGTGGATCGAGGCCTCCGCCCCGGGGGCCGTCGAGGAGGCCCTGGCCGGGATCACCCGGCAGCTGGCCCCCGCCTGGGCGGCGACGGCGCACCGGCCGGAGCTGACCGCCTGGGCCCTGGCCTGGCTCCGGCACCACACCGACTGGCTGCTGGTGTACGACGACGTCGAGGACCCGGCGCTCCTCGCGCCCTTCCTGGGCAGCCTCACCGGCGGGCACCACCTGGTCACGACCCGGCTCGCCGACGACTGGGAGGCGGTCGGTGTCGCCTCCGAGGGCGCGCTGCTCCCCCTGGACGTCCTCCCCCGGGAGCAGGCCGCCGAGCTGCTGTGGTCCGTCGTCTCCGCGTGGGACGGGTCCGACGGGACGCGCTGGGAGGTCGGGCGGCTGGCCCGGGACCTCGGCGGCCTTCCGCTCGCCCTCGACCAGGCGGGCGCCTACCTGCGCCGGACCCGCGCCACGGTCGCCTCCTACCGCCACCGGCTCGGGCTCCACCTGTCCAGGACCCCCGCCGGCCGGGACCCGCAGCGCACCGTCGCCGGGGTGTGGCAGGTCACCCTGGCGGCGGTCGCCGACGAGGACCCGGTCGCGGTCGACCTCCTGTACGCCCTCGCCTGGCTCGACGCCGACGGCTGCCCGCGCGACCTCGTCTCCCGGCTGGCCCCGGACGAGCTCGCGGCCGACGACGCGCTCGGCGTCCTGCACGCCTACAGCATGATCGGCTACGCCTGGCGCGACGTCCGGGTGCACCGGCTGGTCCAGGGCGTGCTGCGGACCGACGCCCTCGCCCGGCGCCCGGCGGGGGCCGCTCCCCGGGGCCGGCCCGAGGCCGAACGGGCCCTGCTGCGGGCCGTCCGGCCGGGCGGGCCCGGGACGGAGGCCGACGCCGCCGAGCTGGCCCGGCTGGTCGGCCAGGTCCGCGCCCTGGCCGCGACCGACCCGCGGGACACCTGCGACACCGCGCTGTCCACCCTGTACGCCGACGCCGCCCTGCACCTGGAGGAGCGCGGGCAGACCGTCCGGGCGCTGCCGCTGTACGAAGGGTACGAGGCCCACCTGCGCAACGGGTCCGGGCCCGAGGACCCGTCCGTGCTGGTGGCCACCGGCGCCGTCGCCCGGGTCCACCTGGCGGCCGGCCGACCCGAGCGGAGCGCCGAACTCCTCGGACCGCTCCTGGAGCGGAGCCTGCGGGTCCACGGCGCCGGGCACCTCACCACCCTCAACATCCGCGGCAGCCTCGCCTCCGCCCACCAGGCCCGGGGCAGCGTCCGGCAGGCGGTCGAGGAGTACGAGCGGGCCGCCGCCGACAGCCGGGACGCCCTCGGCCCGGAGCACCGCAGGACCCTCGCCCTGCTGAGCGACCTCGCGGGCGCCCACGCCGCCCTCGGCCGGAGCGACCGGGCCGTGCGGATCTACGAGGACCTGCTGCCGCGGATCCCCGGCCGCACCGGCAGCGGCACCGACGCCCCGCCCGGGATCGACGGCCTGCGGCTGCGCAACAACCTCGCCGGGGCGTACGAGAGCACGGGCCGCTACCGGCAGGCGATCGCCCTCTACCGGGAGGCGCTGGCCGGCTTCGAGGAACTCGCCGGCTCCGAGCACCCCGACACCCTCAGCTGCCTGGGCAACCTCGGGTACGCCCACGACGTGGCAGGCGACCTCGGCCGGGCGCGGGAGATCTACCGGGACGTCCTGACCCGGCGGACGGCCGCCCTGGGCGAGGAGCACCCCGACACCCTGCTCAGCGGGAGCAACCTCGCCCACCTCTGCCTGACGACCGGTGACGTCGCGACCGGGTTCGAACTCTGCCGCACGACACTGGCGCAGCGCACCGGTGTGCTCGGCCCGGCGCACCCCGACACCCTGGTCAGCCTCTCCATGATGGCCTCCGCCCACGACGCGGCCGGAGAGCCGGAGCGGGCGCTCGCCCTGTTCGAGGAGGTCCTGCGCCGGCGCCGCGAGGTCCTCGGCCCGCTGCACCCGGACACCCTGCGCAGCGCCGGGAACCTCGCCGCCGCCCACCACGGGCGGGGCGAGTCCGCCCTGGCCGTCCCCCTGTTCGAGACGGTGCTGGCCGAGCAGGAGCGGCTGCTCGGGCCGGAGAGCCGCGAGACCGTGCTCACCCGCAACAACCTCGGGGTGGCCTGCCGGGCCGCGGGCGACCTGCCGCGGGCCCGGTCGCTGCTCACCGCCGTGGTGGAGCAGCGCACCCGCCTGCTGGGCGCGGACCACCCGGACACCCTCGGCAGCCGCGCCGCCCTGGCCCGGGTCGACGAGGCGTGCGGCGACCGGGCCGGGGCCGTCGCGGGGTACCGGGCCGTCCTCGACCGGCTGACCGGGACGGTCGGCCCGGACCACCCGCTGTCCGTCCTGGTGTCGGGCCTGCTGGCCGGAGCCCCGCGCGGGCGCGAGGGTCCCCGTCCGCGGCAGTGACCGGGCGCGTCCGCGCGTGGTGACGGACCGTACGGGGGCGGTTCTCCTACGATCGATGCGACAACGGACGGTTCCCAGGGACGGGTTGACGCCCATGACCGATCGCACCACCAGGATCGACCAGTCGAAGCCGAGCATCGCGCGCGTCTACGACTACCTGCTCGGCGGCACCGACAACTACCCCGTCGACCGCGAGGTCGGCGACTTCTTCCTCCGGGACCTGCCCGGTTCGGTGGCCATGCCGTTCGCCAACCGCCGGGCCATGGTCCGCGCGGTGGGCGCGATGGCCCGGGACGGCATCCGCCAGTTCGTGGACATGGGCAGCGGCCTGCCGACCGCCGAGAACGTGCACCAGGCCGCCCAGCGGCACGGCGCCGGGGCCCGCGTCGTCTACGTGGACAACGATCCGACCGTGCTCGACCACGGCCGCGCCCTGCTGGCCGGCGATCCCGGCACCACGCTGGTCGCGAAGGACCTGCTGCGGCCGCGGGAGATCGTCGACGACCCCGACGTCCGGCGGCTGATCGACTTCGACGAACCGGTGGGGGTGGTCTTCAGCGCGATCCTGCACCATGTCGAGGACGCCGAGCGGCCCGCGGACCTGGTGCGCTGGTGGACGGACCGGGTGCCCTCCGGCAGCCTGGTCTACATCTCCCACTTCCGTTCCGCCGGGGACGACGGGAGCGAGGAGACCGCCCGGATGGAACGCAAGCTCCAGGAGAGCTTCGGCCGCGGCCGCTGGCGCACCGACGAGGAGATCCTCGGGCTGTTCGGCGGGCTCGAACTGCTCGACCCCGGACTGGTCCCCTGCTCGCTGTGGCGCCCGGAGCCGGCTCCGGGCGGCGGGCCCGGCGACGTCCCGGCCGACGAGGGCGCCCTGTCGGTGTGGGAGCGACTGATCTCCTGCGGACTGGCCCGCAAGCCCTGACCGGGCCGGCCCGCGAACCCTGACCGGCCCGGGCCCGGCCGGCGGTGACCGGCCGGGCCCGCGCGCGCCCCGGTCAGGACAGGTAGTCCTCCAGCCCGCCGTCGCGCCGCACGTCCAAGGTGACGCAGTGGAAGCCGCCGCCGAGCACCCGGGAGTGCCGCAGCCGGTGCGGCAGGACGGTGATCCCGGCGTGCTCCAGCAACTTGATCAGGCTCTCCTGGCCGGACTCCACGATCGCCGTGTCGGGCGAGACCATCAGCAGGTTCATGCTGATCCAGCTCTCGCTGAGCGCGTGCTCGGGCGCGTCGCCGGTGGGCTCGGCCGGCGGGCACCACAGGACGTCCCAGCCCTTCAGCGGCTCCGGGACGGTGTCCGGGCCGATCCGCTCGGGGTTGAGCAGCACCAGCCCCGGCCGCAGCAGCGCGATGGTGCTGTCGATGTGGGTGTACCCGTAGATGTCGCGCAGCGGGTGCAGCCGCAGGCCGCCGTCGCCGAGCAGCCCGAGGGTGGACTCCAGCCACCGCAGGCCCAGTTCGTTCCCGCTGCGGGAGACCTGGTAGAACACGTCCCGGCCGAGCCGCAGCACGTTCGCGGCGTCGAAGACCGGCTCCGCCTCGCCCAGCAGCGGCAGGCCGTCCTCGTCGAACTCGAAGAGCTCGTCGGCCAGTCGGGGCCGGGGGGCGGCGAGCCAGTGGGCCCCGCGGCGCAGGTAGTCCTGGAAGAGGCCGCGCAGCCCGAAGACCTCGAAGTAGCGCTGCCGCATCGGGCTCGCCACCTCGATCAGCGTCTCGCCGACCACCAGGGTCAGGTCCCGGGGACAGTAGGAGTGGAAGCCCCCGTCGGCCTTCCAGAGCGGGGAGGCGAACGCGGCCGCGTGGTCGACCGCCTCGGGCTGGTGGACGGTGACGCCGAGGCCGCGCAGGGTGGCCACCAGGGCGTCCAGGTCCTCCTCGGTCTCCTCGACGACCTGCCGGGAGTAGGGGCCGACCTCGATCGAGGCGAGGTCGGCGGCGCTGGTCTTCGGAAAGCAGGACAGCCAGGAGGACGGCTCGGTCTGCTCGGGCAGCCGGGCGCCGACGGCGGTCCCGACCACGATCTCCCGCAGAGTGGTGAACTCGTCCCAGCTGTGGACCGGACGGGCCGATTCGGACATGACTCTCCCTTGGCACGGGGTTTGGGGAAAAGGCGGACGGGACGGCCGACACGGGGGCCCGGAACCGCGCGGCCCGCGACCGCACCGCGGGGCGGTGGGGCCCGGCCGGCGCCGGCCGGCCGCGGGCCGCCGCGGAACGGGGCCCGGAGCGGTGCGGAACCGGTGACGGACATCGGAACGGCTCGACCACCGGACCGGCACCGGACGACCGCGGCGTACCGGAAACCAGCGACCGGGCGGCCGAATTCGCCTGTCGAAGATCCCGGATCGACTGTCACGCTAACCGGACGACCGACGGCGGCGCAAGGACCGCCATCGGCCCCGGAAGCGCCGCCACGACGGACCGCCGGCCGAGCCTCCGTTGTTCGACTCCCGTGCCCCGACGCCGATCAAAAGCCGGGCGGCCGCCCCGGTTCAGGCCCGGACGGCCGCCCCGGCGGGGGCCCGGCGGTCACCACCGCCAGGCCCGGCGGATCCGGCTCCCGCCGGCCAGCGCCAGCAGCGCCCCGCCCGCCGCCGCGACCCCGGCCACCGCCAGGTTCTGGCGCTGCGCCCGGCGCCGGTCGGCCACGGCCGCCTTGGCCGAGGCCGCCAGGAAGGCGCGCTCGATCCCGGCCGCGGCCAGCTCGCCGGCCGCCACCCGCCGCATCAGCTGCTCCAACCGCACGCCCCGGTACAGCAGTTCCGGATCCCGGTCGGCGGTCGCCCAGCCCCGCGCGGCCGCGGTGAGCCGCAGCCGCTCGCCCAGCGCCTCGCGGTCCTCCGCCAGCCAGCCGCGCAGCCGGGGCCAGGCCTGCGGCAGCGTCTGGTGGGACAGTTCGACGTTGTCCCGGTCCACCACCACGAGCCGTGCCCGGACCAGCCGTTCGATCATCTCCGGCACCCCGGGATCGTCGAACTCGGCCCGCCGCACCGGTCTGCGGGTGCCCTCGTCGCCGCCCGGCACCAGCTCCCCGCCGGACGCCGGGCCACCGGCCGGCGGCAGCCCGTCGCCGAGGGCCGCCGGGCCGCCGGCGGAGTCCTCGCCGGCGGCGAGCAACTCCCCGCCCAGCCGCAGGAACACCGACCGGGCCCGGGCCCGGTCGGCGTCCTCCAGCCCGTTGTACAGCGCCTCCGCCGTCCGGGCCAGCGCGCCCTCGAAGCCGCCGGTGGCCTGGAACCCGGCCAGGGTGAGGGCGTTGCCGCTGCGCCGCCGCCAGGTCTCCAGCAGGGCCGCGGACACCAGCGGCAGCGCTCCCGGCTGCTGCGCGGCGGTCGAGATGAGGACGGCCAGCAGGGCGCCCTCGACGGTACAGCCGGACCGTAGCGCGGGCTCGGTGATGGCCCGCCGCAGCTCGTCCGGTGCCGGACGCCCCACCGGCAGCACCCCGTGGCGACCGGCCTCGGCCAGCCCCGGGTGCTCGGCGAACAGCGGGCCGCACTGGTCCGAGCGGACCACCAGCACCACCCGGCAGCGGGCCGGCGGCGCCACCGGCAGCCCGTCCGCCGCCTCGTTCGGGCCGTCCCCGGCGGTCGCCACCAGCGCGTCCAGGAAGCGGGTCCGTTCGGCGGCGTCCCGGCAGCGGGTCCGCAGCTGCTCGCCCTGGTCCACCACCAGGACCGGGTCCCCGGCCGTCCGGCCGGGTGCGCCGCGCGTCGACTCCCCGGCTCGCTGCCCGAGCCGGGCGAGCGCGAGCGCGTACGCCTCCATCGGTCGTTCACCGGGCGTCAGCAGCGCCACCGGGACACCGCCGTCGGCCGGGGGCCGGCCCGCTCCGCCCCCGGCCCCGGGTCTGCGGGCCGCCGGACCGGCGGCCGTGGCGGGCGGTCCGCCGAGCCGGGCCAGCAGGCCCGCCCTGACCAGCGAGGACTTGCCCGCCCCGGACGGCCCCGAGACGACCACCAGCCGCCGTTCGTCCAGCAGGGCGAGCAGCCGGTCCAGCAGCGCCTCGCGGCCGAAGAACCGCTCGGCGTCGGCCGCCTCGAACGCGGCCGCGCCCGGATAGGGGGCCCGTCCGACGTCCTGGGCGCGCCGCCGGGCCGCGGTGTCGGCGGCCATGTCGGCGGCGAGCAGCTGCCAGCGGTGCTGCCACTCCCGCACGTCCCCGCCGCAGGCCTGCACGTAGGCGAGGGTGACGGCGAGGCTGGGCAGCCGCCGGCCTCCCGCGGCCACCGACAGGCTGGCCGCCGAGCAGTGGGCCCGGAGCGCTAGTTGACGGTACGGCGGACGCCCGGCGCGCTCCCGCAGGGCCCGTAGATCACCCGCGAAGCGCAGCAGCGGCCCGTCCCCAGGGTCCAGTGGACTCTCCCGACGCGGCATTAACGGCCCCCTTCTCCGTTGAAGCGGTGTCCCGCAGACACGCGTGCCCGCACGCCACACCCGTCGCGGGTGCCCCGTGTCCGATCTCCCCCGGTGATTCATCATGCACAGCACCATTGGCGTCAAACAATGGTGCGTGCGGGTCGGTTGTTCCGAGTTGATGTTCAATGTCCAGCCGTACGGCGCCGAACAAAGCCCGTGGGATAGAACCGGAACCCTCAGCCATCGCTGACTTCGGAGATGTCCATGAAGTTCACGCGGTACTGCCGCTCCCTCCTGTCCACGCCCGCGATGGCGGTGGAGCGGTACGGCAAGAGCCACCAGTCCGGGGCCGACATCGCCATGGTCGATCTGGAGGACTCGGTCCCACCCACCCGGAAGGAGGAGGCCCGTCGGCTCGCCGAGGAGTTCTTCGCCCTCCCGTCCACCAAGCTCGCGCGCAGCGCGGTCCGCATCAACACCCTCTCCGGGCCGGAGGGCCTGCGCGACCTGATCGCCATCTCCCGCTACCGGGTCAAGCCGGACCTGGTGCTGGTCCCGATGACGGAGTCGCCCCGGGACATCGAGATCGCCGCCGGCGCGCTCGGCGCGGACTGCCCGGAGACGGAGTTCCTGGCCGTCGTGGAGACCCCGCTGGGCATCGAGCACGCGCCCGCCATCGCGGCCGCCGGGCACCGGCTGCGCGGGCTGGTCTTCGGCTCGGCCGACTACGCCTTCGCGGTCGGCGCCCGGCTCTCCTGGGACGCCCTGGCCCACGCCCGCGCCCGGGTGGTCAACAGCGCCCGCGCCGTGGGCGTGGAGGCGATGGACGCGCCGTTCTTCGAGGTCACCGACCTCGACGGGCTGCGCCGGGAGGCCGGGCTCGCCCGGGACTTCGGGTTCAGCGGCAAGATCGCCATCCACCCCCGCCAACTTCCCCTGATCAACGAGACGTTCAGCCCCGACGAGGAGCTGCTGGCCCGCGCCCGCCGGGTGGTCGAGGCGGGGCTGGAGAACGGCCGCTCGGTCACCGTCGTCGACGGGGTGATGGTCGGCATGCCGTTCTTCGAGGCCTCGCAGCGGCTGATCGAGCAGTTCGACCCGGCCGGGACCGACGAGCCGCGCCGGTCCGCCGGTCCGCACCACCCCCAGCACCGCCCGCACGGCCGCCCCCAGGGCGACGCGCCCACCGACACCCCGACCCACTCGACGGAGAAGTGACGATGACCGAAGAATCCATCCTCGGCCCGCGCCGGTACCGCAACGCCGATGCCATGCTGGCCACCGCCGACCCGGTCTGGCAGACGGCCGCCGCCAACGGCCTGATCGGCATCACGGTGGACTCGGAGTCCAACAACCGGCTGACGGTCCGCGAGAACGGCCACGCGTTCGCCAACATGGTCTCCTGCTCGTACCTGGGCCTGAACGACCACCCCGCGGTCCTGGCCGGCGCGGTGGACGCGCTGACCGAGTCCCGCAACACCTCGCTGGTCATCTCCACCACCCGGATCCGGCACAACCTGCTGGTGCGGATGGAGGAGGAGCTGGGCGAGCTGTTCGGCGCGCACATCCTGCCCGGGGCGTCCTGTACCTCGCTCACCGCGGGCATCCTGCCGCTGATCGCCTCCGGCCACCTGGACGGCACCTGTCAGGGCGGCGGCGGGCCCCGGGTGATGGTCTTCGACCGCTTCTGCCACTTCTGCATGGCGTACGTGAAGCCGATCTGCGCCGACGAGTCACTGGTGCTGAACTGCCCGCACAACGACCTGAACTACCTGGAGGACGTCTGCCGCAAGTACCCGCGGGTCGCCTACGTGGCCGACGGCGCGTACTCGATGGGCGGCACCGCGGCCCTCGACGGGCTGCTCGAACTCCAGGACCGCTACGGGCTGTTCCTCTACATCGACGACTCCCACTCGCTGTCCATCATGGGCGAGCGCGGCGAGGGCTTCGTCCGCTCCCGGCTGGAGATGAACCCGCTGACGGTGATCACCGCGAGCCTCGGCAAGGGCTTCGGCACCAGCGGCGGCGTCGCGATGCTCGGCAACCGCGAGCAGTTCGAGTTCCTGCACCGGCACGCCGGCCCGGTCGGCTGGTCGCAGAACATCCCGCTGCCGCTGGTCGGCGCCTCGCTGGCCAGCGCGGCCATCCACCGCTCCCCCGAACTGGGCGAGCTTCAGGCCAAGCTGGCCCGCAACATCGAGCTCTTCGACGAGCTGCTGCCGACCACCTTCGCGGGCAACGGCCTGCCGGTGCGCCGGGTCGACGTCGGGGAGGCCGAGCGGGCCGTCAAGCTGTCCGCCCAGCTCTTCGAACGCGGCTTCTACAGCTCGGCGGTGTTCTTCCCGATCGTGCCCAAGGGCGAGGCCGGGCTCCGGCTGATGATGCGCGCCGACATGGACGAGCGGCTGATCCGCGAGTTCGCCGGCCACGTCAAGGAACTCACCTCCGACCTCTAGGACTTGGGAGCAGCCGCGATGGACACCACCGAACCCGCCGGGTACCGGCGGATCGGCGAGCGCCGCTACCGCGAGGTGGTCGGGCGCTACTACGAGGAGTTCGAGGTCGGCGACGTGGTCGAGCACCGCCCCGGGCGGACCGTCACCGAGCTCGACAACGTCCTGATGAGCATGCTGAGCATGAACGACGCCCCGCTGCACATCGACGCCGCCTACAGCGAGCACACCCCCTGGGGCAAGCCGATCGTCTCCAGCCTGGTGACGCTCAGCCTCGTCGGCGGGATGACCGCCCGCTCGACGAGCGGGCGCACCATCGCCAACCTGGGCTGGGAGAACATCCGGATGACCCACCCGGTGTTCACCGGCGACACCCTCTACGCGGAGACCGAGACCCTCGCCAAGCGGCTGTCCAAGAGCCGCGCCGGGCAGGGCATCGTCCGCTGCCGCACCACCGGGACGAAGTCCACCGGCGAGGTCGTGGTGGTCTTCGAGCGCAGCTTCCTCGTGCCGCTGCGCGGCCACGGCCTGGACGAGGTCGCCGGGTACTGACGTGGTGCCGGGCCCGACGGCTGCCACCGTCGGGCCCGGCCCCCGTACGGCTCAGTCCTCGCGGTGGACGTCCACCAGCACCTTGCCCACGGTCTCCCGCGCGGCCATCGCCCGGTGGGCCGCGGCCACCCCGGACAGCGGCACGGTCCGGTCGATCCACGCCACCAGCCGCCGCTCGGCGGCGAGCCGGAACAGGTGGTCGGCGACGTCCTCGAACAGCTTGCGGTCCGCCAGGACGTGCTTGAGCCAGAAGCCCTGCGCCCCCGCCGAGCGCAGGGTCAGCTCGCCCATCGTGAAGCCGTCCTCCACGCCCTCGCGCGCACCGACCGACACCAGCCGGCCGAACGGCGCCAGTGCGGCCAGCCCGGCGCGCAGCACCGGGCCGCCGACCGAGTCGAGGAAGAGGTCCGGCCCGCCCCCCTCCGCGAGCCGCCCGGCCAGGTCCGGGTCCGCGGGGTCGAGCACGGTGTCGGCGCCCAGGGTGCGCAGGAACTCCCGCTTCTCCGGGGTGGAGGCCAGGGCGACCACCCGGCCGGCGCCCGCCTCCCGGGCCAGCTGCACCGCCAGGTGGCCGACCCCGCCCGCGGCCGCGGACACCGCGACGGTCTCGCCCGCCCGCAGCCGCCCCGCCAGGACCAGCGCGCCGTAGGCCGTCGCCCCCTGCTCCAGCAGCCCGAGCGCCTGCTCGTCGTCCACCCCGTCCGGCACCTCCACCGTGTGCGCCGCCTCGGGGGCCGCCACCCGGGCGTACCCGCCGCCGGTGCGCAGCAGCGCGACGACCCGGCGGCCGTCCTCCCGGCGCCGCCCGACCACGTCGACTCCGAGCACCGCGGGCAGCGGGAACCGGAGGTACTCGCCGGTGCGGCACTCCAGGTCGGCGTAGTTGACGCCGGCCAGGGTGACGTCGACCAGCACCCGGCCCGCGGCGGGCCGCGGTTCCGGCACCGTCTCGACGCGGAGCTCCTCCGGGCCGCCGTAGCGGTGGATCACCAGCGCGCGCATCCCGTTCCCGTCCACGGTCACGTTGTCTCCCTCGGTTTCGCCCACTGTCGTCCCGTCCTGATCCGTTTCCGCCATGAGCCCGCCGCCCGTGGGCGGCTCGGCGCTCATCGGGCGAACACCGCGAGCAGCTCGGCCTCCAGGGCCCGGGCGGCCTCCGGGGTCTCGGCGACCACGCCGTACATCACCGAGCCGTCGGCGGGCCCGTAGTCGCTGCTGAACAGCACACCGGTGCCGGTCTCCGGGTCGAAGGCCAGCCCGGCCGCGCCGATCGCCGCCACCGCCTCGGCGAAGGACGGCACCCTGAGGCCGCCGAGCTCCAGGATGTGGCGCGAGCCGCGGTGCTCCTCGCGCAGCAGGCGGCCGAAGAAGACGTCGAGCAGGTGGCTGGAGCCGGTGAGCCGCGCGTTGGTCTCGTGGAAGAGGATCTCGCCCTTCGGGGTCAGCACGGCGTCCGCGCTGATCGTGCCCCGGTAGCCGATCCCCCGCAGCACCTCGCACAACCGGGCGCCCCGGTCCACGAGTTCGGCCAGGACCTCCGGGGCCGGGGTGACCGGCGGGGTGATCTCCCCGACCACCACCGGCCGCATCAGCATCTCGCCGCAGCCGGACAGCGACACGCCCGCGTCCTCGACCAGGAACTGGGCGTACAGCGCCGCGCAGTCCGCGAAGTACCGCTCCACCACGACCCGCTGGCCGCGTCCGCCGGTCAGCCAGGTCCACCGCTCGGCCACGTACCCGGCGACCGCCGCCCGGTCCGCCAGCGGCACCACCCGCTCGGCGCCGACCGCCTCCACCCGCTCGTCCCGGGCGAGGACCTCGTTGCCGAGGCCGCCGCCCTGGTACTCGACCTTCACCATCACGCTGTGCCCCTGCCCCAGCAGGTGCTCGATCGCGGCCTCGACCTCGGCGGGCGTGCCGGCCACCCGCCCGGGCGGGATCGGCACCCCGGTGCCCGCGGCCAGTGCCCGGAACCCGGCCTTGCTGTTGACCAGGGCGTTGCCGCCCTGCGCGGCGAAGGGCTGCCCGGGCATGGCGTGCGCGAGGCCGAGCGCGGCCGCCAGCTCGGCGACCGCGCCGTTCGGCGCGATGGCCAGCACCTCGTCCACGGCCCGCCCCTCCAGGACGCGGCGCAGCTCCGCCTGGAAGCCCGGGTCCGCCAAGCGGTCGCCGGTGAGCACCTGGCCCCCCTGGGCGCCCGGCGGCGGCACCACGAAGCGCAGGCTGTCGGCCCGCACACCGGTCAGCCCGGTGACGTACGCCAGGAACTCCGGGTCGGGGCCCGAGGGCAGCACCAGGACGTCGCCGTCCCGGGCCCACCAGATCATCCGCTGCGCCCCGCATCCGGCGAACAGCTCCTCCGCCGGTGTCATCCCGGTGAGGTCACCGACCATCTCCTCGGTGCGGTTGTTCGCGATGCAGAGCGTCGTCATCTGGTGGACCTTCCCGGCGTTCGGCGCTGTTGTGACGTGTGCTCCTGGTGTAGCGCAGCGGGGTTGTTCTGGTTCGGCGCTCGGTCATTGAACAAAACGCCGAACAACCGGGGCCCCGGCCGGAGGGTCCGGCCGCCGCTCCGGTCCCCGGGATTCCGGGCGGACCCGTCCGCGAACGCCCGCGCCCCGGAGCGGTGCTCCGGGGCGCGGGACGCCGGCTGTGCCTCAGCGGATGCCTCGGCGGCAGGGGATCAACGCCCCTGGAGGCGCTTGACGTTGTCGCCGAAGGACCAGCCCTTCGAGCCGTCCCAGTTGATCGACCAGGTCATGAGCCCCTTCAGCGATCCGCTGAAGGCGTTCCACGACTGGCCGACCAGGCCCGGGTCCATGTAGCCGCCGCCCGCGCCGGGCTGGGCCGGCAGGCCGGGCACCTGCTTGTCGTAGGGCACCTTGACGGTGGTGCCCTGGATGGTGAGGCCGTTGTTCAGGCAGGTGGTCTGCGCGGTGAAGCCCTGCACGGTGCCGGCCTGGTAGGAGTCACCGGAGCAGCCGTACATGCTGCCGTTGTAGTACTGCATGTTGAGCCACCACAGCTGCCCGTTGTCGGCGTACTTCTTGACGATCGGCAGGTAGGCCCCCCAGATCGACCCGTAGTTGACGCTGCCGCCGGTGACGTACGCGGTCTCGGGGGCCATCGTCAGGCCGAAGCCCGCGGGCATCTGGGCGAGCACGCCGTCGATGATGCGGATCAGGTTGGCCTGGGAGGCGGACAGCGTGTTGATGTTGCCGCTTCCGGACAGGCCGGTCTCGATGTCGATGTCGATGCCGTCGAAGTTGTACTTCTTCAGGATCGGGACGACGGTGGCGACGAACTTGTCCGCGACGGTGCTGGAGCTGAGGTCGATGCCGGCGGCGGCACCGCCGATGGACATCAGGATGGTCGCCCCGGCCGCCTTGGCCTGGCACATCTCGGCGGGGGTCGACACCTTGACGTTGCTGTCCATGCCGTCCTGCCACAGCACGGTGCCGTCCGAGAGGATCACCGGGAAGGCGGCGTTGATGACGTTGTAGCCGTGCGCGGCCATCCGGCTGTCCGTGATCGGGACCCAGCCCATGCCGGGGTGGACGCCGTTGAGGGCGCCGTCCCAGTTCTCCCAGTACCCCTGCAGGACCTTGCCCGAGGGCTTGGGCTTCGTGGGGCAGGTGTCGCCCTTCGGCGGGGTGGAGGTGGGCGGCGGGGTGGTGGGCGTCGTGGAGGTCGGGGGCGGCGTCGTGGGCGGCGGGGTGGTGGGCGGCGGCGTGGTCGTCGTCGCGGTGGCGGTCGGCGAGGGGCTGCTGCCGCCGGGGCCGGTGAGCGACACGTCGTCCGCGTAGAACGCCGGCTGCCCGTACCAGCCGTGCAGGTAGACCGTCACCGAGGTGGTGTTCGCCCCGGTGCTGAAGTTGACGCTGAGCTGGCCGTACGAGGCGTTGCCCGCCGTCCAGGTGGACGGGTCGCTGCCGCCGCCGGTGCCGGAGGCACCGAGGTAGACGTAGCTGCCCTGGACGTACGCGCTCAGCGTGTACTGGGAGTTGGGCTGCACGCTGACGGTCTGGCTGCACTGGGCGGTGTCCTGGCCGGTCGGTGTGGCCTGGAGCGCGCCGGAGCCGGAGTGGACCGGGCTGCCGACGGCCGCGCCGGTGCCGCCGGAACAGGTCCAGCCGGAGAGCCCGCTCTCGAAGCCGGGGTTGGCCACCAGGTTGGGGGTGGCGGCACCGGCCGTGACGGTGCCGGCCACCGCGATGCCGGCGCCGATGACGGCGGCGGCGCTCACCACGGCGAGGGAGCGGTTCAGGACGCCCGGCCCGCGCTCGGCGCGACCGGCCCGGTTCACCCGTGCCGCGCGCTCCACCGTCGCCCGGTGCGGGCGGGGGGCTCCGATCGGCTCACTTCCGCCCGACGGGCGTGGCGTACGCGACCTCCGACGAAACATGCTGTGCTCCCTTTTCCGCCGGGCGTCATGGACATGACCGACGCGTGGGGGCGTGACGCCCGGCTCTGGGTGAAGTGGGGGGACGTGCAGGGGGGTGCCGGACCGGATCGTAGGAGGGGGGACCGGGCACGTCAATAGGTCTGGACCAATTGAGGTCTGGACCAATTCCCGGGAGCGGGTGGCGAACAGGCCGAGGAGCCCCCGCGAAACGCGCCGGCGGCCGGTGCCGCGGGCGAAGGTGGTGTCGAGGAAGCCGCGCAACGCGTCCCGGTTCACCGCGCGGGTGCCCGGCCGCAGTGACGGCAGACCGCGCAGGGCGGGGAAGG
>NZ_JBSFWR010000027.1:0-90021 GCF_053594915.1 Kitasatospora sp. NPDC002543
TTCCCCCCCCCCCCCCTCTCCCTATATAAAAACCCCACCCCGGGGGGGGGGCCCCCCCCCCCCCCCCCCGCCACTGTCATGCATGCCGACTAGGGCGCCTCAGCACTCCACGGGGTCCCTGTCCACGATCAGAGCCACACGGTCTTCGGCTGGCGCACCGTCGCGCTGGACTGCCACCCGATACTCGCCTTGGAGGTCTCGAGGTATGGACACCGTATAGACAGTGCGTAGCACACCGCCAACGTCGACCGAGTAGCTCTTTCGTGCTGGAATATTTCTTCCCTGGCACGAAATTTGATTGATCGTCTCACCACTGGCCATCAACATGACCGACCACTGGCCATTGTGGAGACTACCTCCGAGAAAGGTTCCGACTCCAGGGTTCCGCCTCGCGGCAATGTCCGCGGATGGATCACATCCACGCGAGATAACCTTCGGTGACGCCGAACATATGGCACCAGTCTTCTCGGCCTGCCAGATCAGCTCCGGGCCGTAGCCGCTGTCGTACTTAGCGACCGTGAACTCGCCACCAGCCGGAGCATTGCCGTTCTCCTCAGCCAACTGCTGGATCTGCCGCATAGAGTCCTCTGGCATCGTCGACCCTGGAGATTCCCCGCCAGCCGATTCGGGTTTCACCAGCGCATCCGGCAGAACATCATGCCCACCATGTGCCCCAGTGCAAGCGCAGGCACCGAACAGCAGGCCCACGAGAACGGTACGAAGCTTCACCAAAAGCATCTCACGTCCCTCATCATCTTCTCCGATCAGCTGTCGATTTCCCGCCTAGAAGCGACCTCGAAACGAGTCGCTAGAGCTCATCGACGTCCCGAACCGCGCTGCGGTCCTCATAGATGACCTCCACCCAGTTGTGGATATAAGTGTTCACCCAGTCCTTCGACGTTACAGTTCCATCCTCGTGATAGTAGGTGGTCCGATAGACCCGCCGAGTGACCAGGGGCGACCACCCCGACAGGGTATTGGCTTTGACGTTCATGTTCTTCGTGATCGTCTTAGCCGTGGTCTTGCTTCCACCCTCGGTCTTGTCCTCCGAGTCCTCCTCGGTCCAGTCCCAGC
Source organism: Kitasatospora sp. NPDC002543 (assembly GCF_053594915.1). Taxonomy (NCBI): domain Bacteria; kingdom Bacillati; phylum Actinomycetota; class Actinomycetes; order Kitasatosporales; family Streptomycetaceae; genus Kitasatospora; species Kitasatospora sp. NPDC002543. Next base: position 1,075 of record NZ_JBSFWR010000027.1, read on the forward strand.
TGGCCTCGCCGTCCACGCTCCCGAGCTCAACTGGCCCGACCTTGATTTTCGCCTCTGCACCACCCTTCATCTCATGGCCGGACGCCCTCTTCTTGCCGATCTGCCTGTTCCACTGCGTCATATCCGTGGTGGTCATGACCATGGTGCGCACACCATCTGTTGTGGCCCAATCGAAGTCCTTCCCGATCGTCTTGTCCGGGCCCATGGGATCCTGGGCCACGATCTCCGAGGAATGACCGATCACACCCTTCCCGCCATCGGGCACCGCCTGCTCCTTTCTGGGGCTGGGAAGGGTGTTCGTCAGCTTCTGCCTGACGTACTCGGCATAGCCCGCCTTGCGGAGCGGCTCCGACCTCTTGTTCTCCTCAACGATCTCGTTGTACCTCGAGCCCTTCCATTCGTTCTCATCAAGCTTGGTGCCCTTATTGGTGCAGTTGGCGAAGCCGCTCACGCACTCTTCCCACGCCATGCCCGTGGGGTCGGTCTTGTTGACCGGACTGTTGTTGCTGTAGGCGTAGGCGTTCCACTGCTGTGGGTCCTCGGGGAGGAGCAATGGGTCAGGGCTGAGGAAGCGGCCGGTGCTCGGCTGGTACTGGCGGGCGCCGAGGTTGGTGAAGCCGGTGGTGTCGTCCTTGAGGCCGCCGACGTAGCCCTTGTCGCCGGCCCAGGAGTTGGTCGCGCCGGATCCGCGCGCGACGCCGAAGGGATCGGTCCAACGGCGGGTCTCGGTGCTGGTGGCCGAGTCGATGGACAGGGTGCCGGTGTTGTGGTGGTCGGTGAACTGGTAGGTGAGCTTGGTCGGGCCCTGCCTGACCAGGGTGATCCCACCGGGGAGGGTGTAGTAGCGGGTGCCCGTGCTGGTCTTGTTGCCGGTGTCGTAGACGAGTTCGTCCCCGCCGCCGAGGTTGACCGTGACCTTGCCCGGGTTGCGGCGGATCACCTGGTTGCCGTCCGCGTCGTAGACGTAGCTGGTGGTGGAGCTGCCCTGCTTCATCGAGGCGAGCTTGCCCTCGGCGTCCCAGGTCAGCTCCGTGCCGTTGGCCGCGTCGACGGCGTTCCAGGTGGAGGTGCCCCACTTGGACACCCAGCCCGGCGCGTAGACGATGAACTTGCCGTCGTCCTGGACGACCGCGAAGTACTTGCTGTTCGCGCCGATCCAGGTCTGCGAGGACCACAGCGGGACGCGCTGCGGGTCGTAGACCACGAAGTTGCCGTCGTCCTGCATGGTCGCCCAGGCACCCGGGTGGTTCTGGGTGTTGGTCGACCAGGTCACCAGGCCGGTGCGCAGCGAGGTCAGCACGAGGTTGCCGTCGGTCTGCATGGTCAGCTGGGTGGAGTTGGAGCGCACCGACTCACCGGAGTTGAGCACGAAGCCCGCGCCCAGCGTCTTGGTCGCGCCTGGGTTGACGATCTTCGTGGTGTTCCCGGCCGCGTCGTACTGGTTGCTCCCGGGGGTGCTGCCGTTGTTCGGGAAGGTCGACTTCACCGTCGTCGGCACGTGCGGACCGCCGGTGCCGCCGCCCGTGCCGGCCGCAGTGGTCGGCGTGTTGCGGCTGCCCGGGGCCGGGAAGGCCTGGTCGACCGTCAGATCCTTCGACGTGTCACCGGTCGGGTTGTGCATGACCAGCTTGGTGCGGTTGCCGACCGCGTCGTAGGTGTAGTCCTGCCAGTACGCCGCACTGCCACCCACCGTCGTCTTCGCCGGCGCGACCGCACCGGCGGTCGGCGTCGCATTCGCACACGCACCCTGACCGGCCAGGGACGGCGTCGGCTGCGCCAACTTCCCTGTGTCCGACCACGCCGACGTCAGCCGGCCCAGGTAGTCGTGGGTGAAGCACTGCAGGTCGGTCGCGGCCGGGGTGTTGTTCGGGATCGTCCGGATCGCGGTGATCTGGCCCGCCGGGTTGTAGGCGTAGGTGGTGTTCTGGACGGTGCCGGTGGTGGCGGTCTGCTTGTCGACGTACTGGGTCAGCAGGCGCCCGGTCGGCTCGTCGTACGTGTTTGTCGCGACGATCTGCGTACCCCACGGATTCATCGTGGTACGGATGTTACGCCCGTAGGCATCCCAGTCCGCCTGCCGCAGATAGGTGTAGCCGGCCCCACTGATGTCGTTGAGCTCGCCGTAGGACTCGTAGTTGTAGGTGATCGACTCCTGGGCCAGGTCACCCGCCGCGGCGCGCCCGTCAGCGATGATGGAGCCACTGATCGGGTTGTACGCCGCCGTGTAGTCGAAGGTCGCCTGACCGGTCTTGCCGATCTCGCTACCGGGAATGGAGACGGTGGTCTTCGTCGGACGGTAGGCGGCGTCGAAATCGCCAACGGACTTGGTGTACGCCGCGCCCCCGGCACCACCGACGTAACGGGTCGAGGAACTGGCCTGCCCCTTGGCCACGGTGTCGTAGGTGTAGCCGGTCAGCTGGTTCGCCGGGTCTGTCGTTCCGCTGTACGTACCCGTCTTGCGGCCCAGCAGGTCGTACGTCATCGCGATCGTCTGCCCACGCGCGTCCGTCGTGGTCGCGACCCGTCCGCCCGCGTCATACGTACGTGTCGACACACCGGAGTCCGGGTCGTCGTTCTTCACCAGACGACCGCGCTGGTCGTAGGCCAGGCTCCAGCTGTTACCTGCGGCGTCCACCCGGGTCGCCGGCTGGCCATACGCGTTGTAGGTGTACGTGGTGACGTCGGCGTCGGCCGGATTGCCGGTCGCCGTCGGCGTCCGGTACTGCCACAACTGGGTGGTACGACCACGGGCGTCGGTGACCGTGCTGGTCGCGGTCGCACCGGTCGGCGGCGACACGTCGACCCGATCCGCCCCCGGGTACGCCGTGGTGTTCGTGGTCTGCAGCGTGCCCAGCGCCACGAACTGGGTGCTCACCGCGCGCCCCAGGCCGTCGAACTGGATCACGCTCACGCTCGGCACCTTCGCGCCGTCGGGGATCCATCGGGTGGTGTTCGGAGTGGTGGTGTCCTCGTAGTAGTTGTTGTACTTCCGGTTGACGCGCCCCTGCGAGTCGTAGAACGTGTCCGTGATCAGGCGGCCGTGGTAGGAGGAGACCGCCGGATCGTCCTGGGTCTGCACCAGGCGGCCCAGACCGTCCAGGATCTGCACCGACTTTCCGTAGGTCTTGCCGTCCGGACGCAGCGAGTTCGTCGTTGTGGTGGACGGTGACGACATGCCGTTGACGGCGTAGTCGTAGGTGGCGTTGGCGTTGCCCGCCGTGTCCTGTCCCGGAGCCCAGACCGCCTTCAGACGGCCGAGCCCGTCGTAGGTCTTGGTCACTGCGCGACCGTTGGGATCGCTCGTGGTGAGTGCCAGACCGCGCGCAGGGTTCAGCGTGACCGTGGTCGTGCGGGGAGTGCCCTCATCCGGCGCGCCGGCCGGAGCCGGAGTCCCGGTGACCACCTTGTTCGGCAACTCGCCCGGACTCGCCGGGCTGTACACGGTCGTCGTGGTCGCGCCGCCGGGGTTGGCCTTGTCGGTGACCGTCGGATCGGTGGCAGCCGTGGTGCGGCCGTACGTGTCGTAGCCTGCCGTGGCCTTGAGGACGTACTGTGCCGCCCCATTGGCGTCGTAGTGGTCCAGGACCTGGGTCCCGGTGGCCTCGCCCTTGGCTCCGGCACTGCCGAAGTCCTGGCCGTCGTAGAGCGTGCGGGTGCCGGAAATCGTGTTGGCCGACGACGCGTCCGCAGTGCAGGCGTTGGCACCGGAGATCACGAAAACCTCGGAGACCAGGCCGGTCATCTGCTTGTTCGCCGGGGCCGCGTAGCGGTAGCGGGTGCACACATCCGGCGTGCCGTCGGCCGTACTCAGCGAGGTAGTGAGCCGATTGTTGTTACCGGGGTCGGTGGCCGTCACGGTCGAGGAGGTGCGCGTACCGGTCGTGGTCACTGCCGTGGTAGTCGAGGTGACCTTGGTCGCCTGGTACCGGGCCACCAGGTCCGGCAGTCCGGTCCGGGTGCGCGTGGCCTTCGCAACGGGGGCCTCGTACGTGTTCACCGTGTACGAGAGCGGCGAAGCCGGATCGGCGGACACGTCCGCGTAGCTGTCCGTCTCCAGGATCTGGCCGAACAGCCAGTCGGAGTCGACCCGCCCGCCGCTCTTCACGCCCGCGACGGAAGCGGCCTTGGCCTTGCCGTCCGCCTTGTAGTCGCCGTCCATGCCCTGGTAGTAGCTGGTGGTCGACTTCGCCTGCGGCCCGTCCTTGCCGGAGCCGGTCACCGTGGTGACACTGGCGTAGCCGCGGAACTGGTCCCAGGTGCGGTAGTCCGACTCGACCAGCGCACTGTCGCTGCGGTGCCACCCGGCCGGACCGTAGGTGTACGAGGTCGTCGTCGCCACCGCGCCGGTGACCAGCTTGGCGTTCGGGTCGACGGTGACCGTCTCCACCGGATACCGCAGGAACCAGTCGTCCACCGTGGCCTGCACACCGGTGTCGAACCACTTCACCGGGAAGCAGCTCTTGTCGTTGTTGTCCGCCGCGGCCGGCATCCTCCCCGCCGTGCGCGAGCAGGACTCCTTGGCGTACGAGACCAGGATCGAGCCGCCGGTCTCGGTACTGATGACCGCCATGCGCGGGCGGTAGTACCGCGGACGTGCCGGCACCAGGCCGTCGACCCGGTTGGGCAGCAGCTCGTCGGCGAAGGTCATCTCCGGAAGCGCCTGCTCGGCCTGGCCGTTGGCGGTGTCCTTGCCTGTGCGCTTCACCGACTGCAGCCAGGCGATCGGCGCGTTGTCCGTCGCGTTCTGCGGCGTCTTGAACACGTGCTTCAGATCGTAGTGGTCCACGGGGCGGTACGAGCCGCCCGAGCGGATCGACGTCGTGATCCCGTTCAGCCACTTCGTCGACCAGTACGACGGGCTGAGATTGGTGCACGTCCCGGTGTCCGGGCACTGCTTGTCCAGCGGGGCGTCCGGCCAGTTCACCGCGTTCGCCGCTGTGCGCTGCGAAGGGTCGCAGGCCTTGGCATCCGCCGCCAGGCAGCGCTCCCCCGATTCGAAATCGATCTTCGACGCCGCCTGGTAGGTGCCGCCGGCGGTGAGCTGGTCGGACAACAGCTGCCCGTAGCCGATCGAGGCGAGCACACCACCGCGGGTGTACGACGTGTTCGCGCCCTTCCCACTGTTCTGGGCGCCTCCGCGCGCGTACACGTTGGTCTCGGGGGTGTAGGAGTAGGTGGTCAGGTTCCCGTGCGGATCGACCACGTAATCCAGGTTCCACCGCCACGCCGTCTGACACCAGGAACCCTTGCCCTTGGCCGCGTCATAGCACGGGTCACCCGCGTTCGGCGAGTACACCGGCACCGTCCAGGCCGACTTGCTCTCCGGGCCGACCTTACTCGGCGAACCATCGGCCGCCGGAAGCTGGTTGAGGCCGAAGTAGTAGACCACTCCCGCGGTGTCCGTCACCTTCAGGTACGAACCGTTCCAGGTGCCGTTGTTGGCGCCGGTCAGGAACTCGACCTTGGTCCCGTCGTCGTTCTTCAGGTGCCAGGTGCACTTCGACTGCTCGTCGACACCGTTGCCGGCCGTGCAGGAGGCCTCCGGAACGAGTTCACCGGAGTGTCCGCCCAGCGACAGCGTCAGGTTCGCACCACCCCAGCAGTGGTCACCGGACCCCGGGATACCGGCCTTGTCACACACCCGGTAGCCACGCTCGACGAACCCGGAACTCAGATCCCAGCCGTCACCGATCCACGACGCCTGCGCGTTCGTGGACGCCGTCTTCCCGTCCACCGACGCCGAGTCGTAGCCCAGCGCCAGCGTGGGAGCGGTACCTCCGAGGGTCGACGGGGTCACGATCGGATAGCTGTAGGTGAACGACCCCGAGCCGCCGCCCGCCGCCCATGCCTGGCTCGGCGACAGCGGCGTCGCGCTGTAGGTGCCGGTCCCGCTCGAAGGGGCGGCGGTGAGTGCCAGCACCACCTGCGCGGGAGCGGCGGCCAGTGCCGGCGCACCCGCGGACTTGGCCTGAGCGTGCTGCGCCTCGGCCGAGCCGTTCGCGGCCGCGGACAGGTCGATGTCCGCCACGAGCCGCTTGGCCTGCTCGTCGTAGTGCGAGGCGACCGGCGTGCGCACCTGGCAGCCGTCGGCGTCCGGCGTCGTCAACGCGCACTCCGGCAGGACCGCCAGCCCGGCCCGGTGCGCGAAGTCGCCACCGGCACCCATCGATGCCAGGTCGAGCCCCACCCGGACCTTCCCGGGCTGGGCCCCGTCGCCGTTCTGCGACAGCGTCACCAGCGTCGCCGACGCGCCCGCGTCCGGACCGGACCCCGGTGCGGCCGCGAGCTCCACCTGCACGGGCGCGGCGGCAGCCGCATCGCCCGCGCGGGCGACCGGAGCCACCCAGACCGGCAGGTCGCCCGCCTGCTTCGAAGCTCCGACGACGGGATCCCGCCCGTCCGCCGGCCCGGTGTTCCGGTCGGTCGGCGCGTCCAGCGTGACCGTTGCCGTGCCGTGCTTCGGCTGCGTCGCACTCTTCGGTGGCACCCAGTCCGGTGAACCGGTGCTCGGCGAGGACGACTTGGGCTTGTCCGCTGCTCCGGGCACCGAAGCCGTCCGCTGGAGCGGCGTGTTCGGCGGCGACCAGATCTTGCCCTTGCCTCCGTCCGCGGGGGCGGCGACCGCGGTACCGAGCGGCGCGGCCAGCATGCTCAGCACGGCAAAGGAACCGAGAATTGCCATTCGAGGCTTGCGCCACCGGGATGGGGGCTCACTCCATCCGGATTCACCGGGTGGTCTTTCTACTTCGGAAGACATTTTTTACCCCCCAAGAAGAGTCCGCGCCGCGGCTCGACGCGGACAGGATCTCGCAGGAGGGTAGGGGACAAACCATCCAATGGTCGAGCGACTTGAGGAAGGGCTGAGGGTGTGATCGATGTCACATTCAAGAAAATCGGCGAGCCCCCACCAAATCGGACACGCCTCTGAAAATAAGAAGTTGACGGTCCTTTGACCCCAGGCGGTAGTTTGCTGGGCGCCTCTGCACACATCCTTTGCAGAGTCAGATCCTTGTCCTGATCGGGCCCGATCGGGGCATCTCTCGTGGGGGTACTTCGCCATGCCTGCCGCTCCGCCCGGAGCTACAACCGGAGCAAGTCGTTCCAGATATCCGTCACGGACCGCTGTCGCCACCGCGGTCGGCCTCGCTCTGGCACTGACCTCGGTCGCGCCGTTCGCCTTCGCTGACGGCCCGTCGGCCACCATCGGCCTTCCTGCTGACGCCTCGTCCGCCGGTACCGCGGCCGGCAGTCCCTCGGCCATCCCGCCGGAGCTCGCGGCGAAGATGGACGCCGTCGACGCCGAACGCGCCGGCAACAGGCCGCCGATCAGCCCGACCGACCGGGCGATCGCCGAGGCGCAGAAGACCGGCGAGCCCGTCCCGGTCCCGGAGTTGACGGACGAGGTCAGCGAGACCGTCGCGACTCCGGCCGGCCACCTCAAGCGCACCGAGCACGTCGAGCCGCAGCGGGTGAAGCAGAACGGGGCCTGGGCGACGCTCGACGGCGCCCTCGTCCCGGACGGCCAGGGCGGCTACCGCCCGAGGACGGCGCTGTCCGGGGTGCGGCTGTCCGGCGGCGGCGAGGGCCCCTTGGGCACCCTGACCAGCCCCGACGGCGAGACCCTCACCATCGACTCGCCGTTCCCGCTCACCAAGCCGACGCTCGACCCGGGCGGCGAGGCACTGCTCTACCCCGAGGTCGCCCCCGGGGTCGACCTCAAGGTGACCACGTCCAAGTTCGGTGGGCTCTCCACCGTCCTGGTCGTCAAGACCGCCGAGGCGGCGAAGAACCCGGCGCTGAAGAAGGTCCGCTTCGGCACCCGGGGCAAGGGCGTGTCCGTCCGGGCCGACGAGGCCGGCAACCTCACCGCCACCACCGCCGACGGCACGTCCCGCTGGCACGCCCCCAGCCCGCAGATGTGGGACAGCTCGGCCGCCGCTCCGGTGGCGGCCGCCAAGTCGGCCCCCGCGCTGAGCGGTGCGGCGGGCGACGCCCCGAAGCCGCGGACCGAGGCGCGCAGCACCGCCGAGGGGCCGGGCGACGGCGCGAAGATCGCCACCATGTCGACCACCGTCACGGCCGACGCGGTCGAGCTGACCACCGACGACGCGGTGCTCGGCAAGGGCCAGGGCCCCTGGTTCATCGACCCGGCCTGGATCCCCGACCGCAACGTGGCCAACAACTGGACCTGGACCCAGGCCGCCTACCCGGGCAAGGCCAACATCGGTCGGACCACCGCCGGCGGGGACCAGTACGCGCGTCCCGGTGTCGGCTACCAGGGCTACCGGGTCGACAAGGGCATCGAGCGCTCGTACTTCCAGTTCGACACCCACTGGTACCGGGGCGCGATCATCAACCGCGCGACCATGTCGGTGTGGGAGCACGAGTCCTCGGACTTCTCCTGCACCAACAAGTACACCCTCGACCTCTACCTCACCAGCCCGATCAGCGACCAGACCACCTGGAGCAACCCGCCCGTGAACCAGGGCGGCCGGCTCGGCGAGGCCTCGGTCCCGGGCGCCGGTCAGCCGGGCTGCGGCGGCGAGTACCAGTTCAACTACGACGTGACCGGGGTCTACCGCTCCTACGGCACCTCCCTGGACACCCTCACCTTCGGGGTGTTCGCCCGCGACGAGTCCAACACGGCCGCGTTCAAGCGGCTCGGCTACAACCCGGCCGTCGAGATCGAGTACGACCGCGTCCCCAATGTCCCGACCGGCACCTTCGCCTCGCCCGCGCCCACCACGGCCGTGCCGTGGGCGAACAACCAGGGCTGCGGCAACGGCACGATGGGCTGGATGAACTCCGCGTCGGGCTTCAACGGCGCCGTCACCCTGAACGCGACGGTCAGCAGCCCGGTCCAGCAGTCGCTCTACGGCTGGATGGGCATCTGGGACTACGCCGACACCAACCGGGCCGACAGCGGTCAGACCCCCGAGGTGGCCAACGGCGGCACGGCCGCGTTCCAGGTCAAGCAGGGCCTGCTCCAGGACGGCCACGTGTACGGCTGGGACGTGATGGCCAGCGACGGGCTGGTCCAGCGCTCCGCCGGGAGCCCGCCCTGCCGCTTCGGTGTCGACCTGACCCCGCCGACCCTCTCCGTGCCGGACGTCAACTCCCTGCTGCCGGAGACCGAGCTCGACTACAAGCTCCCGCCGTCCGGCAACGGCCAGGTGACCAGGAAGCACGTGGGCCAGCAGGGCCTGGTGCCGTACACCGCGGCCGACCCGTCCCCGGGCGGCAACGCCTCCGGCGTGGTCTGCGCGCGCTGGTCCTGGGACCCGCAGTTCGCCGGGGACGGCTGGTACTGCGGCGGCGGCATCAGTGACGGCTTCCCCGTCACGCTCTCCCGCTGGGGCACCAACATCCTGTACATGCAGGTGATGGACAACGCGCGCAACGTCTCGCCGGTCGCGCAGTACGCCTTCTACGTGCCGTGGAACCCGGACGGCCCGCCGCCGGTCTTCGGCGACGTCACCGGCGACGGTGCCCCCGACATCCTGCAACCCGACCAGGCCGGCTACCTGCGCGCCTACAACGCGCCGGGCAACTCGAAGGTCCGCACCCCGGCCGTGGCGGCCGTCGCGACCCCGGCCGACGCGCCCGGCGGCAAGGGCTGGAACAACATCCAGATCGCCCACCGCGGCACGCTCACCGGCGGCAACAACATCGACGACGTGTTCGCCCACGCGCCCGGTGACCCGGAGCTCAAGCTCTACCCGAACCCCGGGAACACCGGTGTCTACGGCCGGATCGACAAGTCCGTGCCGATCGCCAAGCCGAAGTGCGTGAAGACCTCCACCGAGGACTGCTCCTGGCTGACGGCGGCCGGCTACAACGCCACCGACTGGTCCGGCACGCTGCGCATCGCCGCCCTCGGCGACCCGGTCTCCACCGACCTCGACCCGAAGCTGGGCTTCAAGAACAAGACCGGCCTGCTCACCGTCGAGAGCACCGACAACGGTGCCGACGCGGCCCTCTGGTACTACCCGGCCACCAACGCCAACACCCTGGGCAAGCCCGTCCGGCTGGCCGCGTCCGGGTGGAAGAACAAGGAGCTGATCACCCCCGGCGACTGGGCCAAGCAGGGCCACCCGGGTCTGTGGGCCCGTAACCTCGCGGCCGCCGCCGACGGGCCCAAGGACGACATCCTCGCCTACACCTTCGCCACCGGGACGGTCCTCGCGATCGACAACCAGGGCGTTCCCATCAACGACAGCAACGGCAAGCCGCTGCTCGTCCCGACGCTGACCCAGATGCTGCCGGTCGGCACCCGGATCGGCTGGGTCTCCACCGACACCTACCCGGTCATCGGCTCGGACGGCGACCTCACCGGCAACGACAACCCCGGCCTCTGGGCCCGGAAGACCGACGGGACCCTGGAGATCTGGTGGGGCCAGCCCACCACCCCCGGCAACCCCTCGGCAGGCTTCGGTTGGTTGGCCGGTCCCAGCCCGATCGGGAACATCTCGGTCGCCCCCCAGTGGTGGGCGCTCGACGGCACCGGTGACAGCAGCAGCACCAACACGCTGTACAAGAACGGCGGCGATCCCAAGGCCGCCTACCCCGCCGGGGCCGCACTCACCACCGACCACAACCGCGCGGCGAACAAGGCGACCGCATTCGACGGCGCGACGCTCTACCGCACCACCGCACCGGTCAACTCCGCTTCCAACACCCCGGGTTTGGACACCACCCAGAGCTACAGCGTCTCGGCCTGGGTGAAGATCAACAACACCGACAAGTACCAGACAGCGGTCTCGCTCACCGGCGACAACAACAGCCCGTTCTTCCTGCAGTACTCGACGGTCTTCAAGAACTGGGCCTTCGTCCTGCCGAACGGCGACAACGCGACCGACTGGTACGCCGCGTACGACCGCAATGCCGTCACCACCGCGACGGCCGGCCAGTGGACCCACCTGACCGGTACCTACAACGCCGCGAACGGCATGGCCACCCTGTACGTCAACGGCCTGGCCGTCGGCTCAACCAAGGTGGGAACCGCGTGGAAGCCCCCGGCGGGCAGTCTCAACATCGGCGGCGCCACGTACAACAACGGCGCCGCCGGCGACTACGTCAACGGCGCGATCGGCGACGTCCGGGTCTACCCGTACGCGCTGACCGACCCCCAGGTGAACACCGTCGCCACGTCGCAGTCCATCGTCCACATCCGCAGTGCGGTCGACAAGCACAAGTGCCTGGACAACTGGGGCAGCACCGCGGGCTCGCCGGTGGTGATCTACGACTGCTGGAACGGTGACAAGCAGCACTTCACCACCACCCGGGACAACCAGCTCAAGACCGTGCCGAACGGCCTCTGCCTGGGCACCCGGGACGCCAACGTCATCGACGGCACCCCGGTCGTCTCGCAGCCGTGCAGCAACTCCGGCGCCCAGACCTGGATCCGCCGCTACGACGGCACGCTCTACAACCCGGCGTCGAACAGATGCCTGGACCTACCCGTGTCCAACACTCAGAACACCACCGCACTGGCCGTCCGGCCGTGCGGGATCCAGGCGAACCAGCACTGGATCCTCGACAACGAGACCCCCGCGGGCGTGTAATCCCCCGGAGGCCGGATACCATCGCGGCCCCTCGCCGAGCGCCCTGCGCGTTCGGTGGGGGGCCGCCCTGCGGCAACCTCCTCGACGGCCCGTCGACGGCCTTCCCGGAGGTCGTCTATCACCCGTGAGCCCCGGCAGGGGCGGCGCCGGCCAGTACGAGGTCCGTACCGGAAACCCGCTCGGCTGCTCCCGCTCACCCAAGCCCGCAGCCGCTCAACTCTCCTCCCTGATCTTCGGGTTGACCGTACAGAAGTAGACCCGGCTGGCCTGCCTGTCGAAGTAGAAGCTCCCCGAGTACTGGGTCCGGGTGACCGACTCGTCGAAGGCCCTGCTGTGGAGCCACCTGGTCGGGTCGCCCACCTCGGCGGCGATCTCCTGCGGGACGCCGCAACCGATGGAGACCTCCTCCCACGTCCCCTTCCCCGTGATCTCCGCCAGCGTCGCCGGCTCGACCTGCGCCACCCCCTGCACACTCACGTCGGTCGGCCCGGGTACCCACGTCACGGAGTTCTGCGTCAGCACCCGGTCGACCCACATCGCCGCCGACAGCGAACCCAACTGCGGGAAACGGCGCGTCAGCGGTTCGAGGTCCGTCCGCACCTGCGCCGGAGTCGTGGCGACGGCAGTGGGCCGGCGGTCCACACCCTGCTCGGTGGCTGCCGTCTTCGAGCCGGCTCCGCAGCCCGTGGCAAGCAACAACGCGGCGGGAACCGACATCAGCACCCCGGTCGCAGCCCCACGCCGCCGACTCACCATCATGCGCTTCATAAGATCGTTGTCCCTTGATCATCTGTAACTGGCTGATGAAGTACCGGTCGAATCGGAGAAGTTCGGGTCGGCCGAAAGCCTCGGGCCTCCGGCCGACCCGAACCGGCACGTCACCTGTGCTCCACGCCGTTCCCTCCGCCGCTCTTCGACCCGGTCGCCCCGATCGTCCACGAGACCGTCGTCTCCAGGCCACCGCGGGTCATGTAGGGCTTCGCCAGACCGAGGGTCGCGAACCTTCCGTTCACCGAGTCCGGAGTCCCGGTGCCGATGTCCTTCGCCTTCAGGTTGAAGTCATACCGATCCAGCACGTGGACAGTGAGCTTCATCGTCACCTTGTTCCCCTCCACTGCGACATCGGCACTGCCCCACAGGTGGAAGTCACCAAGGGCCTTCTGCCAGTTCTCCGTCGCCGGATAGAGATGCTTCCCGGCTGCAGTGACAGCGTCTCCCGTCATGCTGAAGGCCTTGCGCCCCGTCTTCAGCGCGATCTTCTCCGCCCAGCGCTGCGCCGATTCGACCTCGTCGTCCACCAGCTGACGTATGTTCTCGTCGTCTTCGTACGCTTTCCCGAAGTTCACCATGTAGTCACTCCCGGACCCGTCCATGTAGTGCATGTAGGCGTCGCCGCTGTCCTCAAAGGTAGAGGCGTTCTTCTGGAAGCCATCGCAGCCCTTCCATCCCGTCTTGCCGCACACCTGTGCCGCAATGCCCTTCATGCGCCATTGGGCGTAGTTCGCCTTGTCACTGTTCGTCGCTTTGACCGAGGGGTCGTACGGGAAGTCGTCCCCGAAGTCGACGTTGGGTTCCGCCGGGGAGCCGATGCGGTACTTGTCGTCGTTCGGATCGGGCGTTGAGACAGGGGCATACATGGCCTGGCAGTCTCGACTGTCGGGCCTCGTCAGGCAGCGGACATCAGGGTCGTACAGCCCCGTGCCGTCGGACCGGTTCAGCGGATCGTTGTGTGAGTACACATACGCGTTCCACTGCTGTGGATCGGCCACCGCCAGAACCGGGTCGGGGCTGAGGAAGCGGCCGGTGCTCGGCTGGTACTGGCGGGCGCCGAGGTTGGTGAAGCCGGTGGCGTCGTCCTTCAGGCCGCCGACGTAGCCCTTGTCGCCGGCCCAGGAGTTGGTCGCGCCGGAGCCGCGCAGGACACCGAACGGGTCGGTCCAGCGGCGGGTCTCGTCGGTGGTGGCCGAGTCGATGGAGAGCGTGCCGGTGTTGTGGTGGTCGGTGAACTGGTAGGTGAGCTTGGTCGGGCCCTGGCGGACCAGGGTGACGCCGCCGGGGAGGGTGTAATAGCGGGTGCCGGTACTGGTCTTGCTGCCGGTGTCGTAGACGAGTTCGTCGCCGCCGCCGAGGTTGACCGTGACCTTGCCCGGGTTGCGGCGGACCAGCTGGTTGCCGTCCGCGTCGTAGACGTAGCTGGTGGTGGAGCTGCCCTGCTTGATCGAGGCGAGCTTGCCCTCGGCGTCCCAGGTCAGCTCCGCGCCGTTGGCCGCGTCGACGGGGTTCCAGGTCTTGGAGTCCCACTTGGGCACCCAGCCCGGCGCGTACACCATGAACTTGCCGTCGTCCTGGACGACCGCGAAGTACTTGCTGTTCGGCCCGATCCACGACTGCGAGGACCAGAGCGGGACGCGCTGCGGGTCGTAGACCACGAAGTTGCCGTCGTCCTGCATGGTCGCCCACGCGCCCGGGTGGTTCGCGGTGTTGGTCGACCAGGTCACCAGGCCGGTGCGCAGCGAGGTCAGTACGAGGTTGCCGTCGGTCTGCATGGTCAGCTGGACGGAGTTGGAGCGCACCGACTCGCCGGGGTTGAGCACGAAGCCCGCGCCCAGGGTCTTGTTGGCGCCCGGGTTGGTGGTCTTCGTGGTGTTCCCGGCCGCGTCGTACTGGTTGGTGCCGGGGGTGCTGCCGTTGTTGGGGAAGGTGGACTTCACCGTGGTGGGCGCGTGCGGACCGCCGGTGCCGCCGCCCGTGCCGGCCGCGGTGGTCGGCGTGTTGCGGGTGCCCGGCGCCGGGAAGGCCTGGTCGATCGTCAGGTCCTTCGAGGTGTCGCCGGTCGGGTTGTGCGTGACCAGCTTGGTGCGGTTGCCGACCGCGTCGTAGGTGTAGTCCTGCCAGTACGCCGCGCTGCCGCCGACCGTGGTCTTCGCCGGGGCGACCGCGCCGCTGGTCGGCGTCGCGTTGGCGCAGGCTCCCTGACCGGCCAGGGACGGCGTCGGCTGGTTCAGCTTCCCCGTGTCCGACCAGGCCGAGGTGATCCGGCCCAGGTAGTCGTGGGTGAAGCACTGCAGGTCGGTCGCGGCCGGGGTGTTGTTCGGGATCGTCCGGATCGCGGTGACCTGACCCGCCGGGTCGTACGCATAGGTGGTGTTCTGGACCGTGCCGGTGGTGGCGGTCTGCTTGTCGACGTACTGGGTCAGCAGACGCCCGGTCGGCTCGTCGTACGTGTTCGTCGCGACGATCTGCGTACCCCACGGGTTCATCGTGGTACGGATGTTGCGCCCGTAGGCGTCCCAGTCCGCCTGCCGCAGATACGTGTAACCGGCCCCACTGACGTCGTTCAGCTCACCGTAGGACTCGTAGGTGTAGTTGACCGACTCCTGCGCCAGATCACCCGCCGCAGCACGCCCGTCCGCCATGATGGAGCCACTGATCGGGTCGTACGCCGCCGTGTAGTCGAAGGTCGCCTGACCGGTCTTGCCGATCTCACTGCCCGGAATGGACACCGTGCTCTTCGTCGGCCGGTAGGCGGCATCGAACTGACTCACGGACTTGCTGTAGGCCGCGCCCCCGGCGCCACCGACGTAGCGCGTAGAAGAACTCGCCTGCCCCTTGGCCACGGTGTCGTAAGTGAACCCGGTCAACTGGTTCGCCGGGTCCGTCGTGCCCTTGAAGGTGCCGGTCTTGCGGCCCAGCAGGTCGTACGTGAAAGCGACGGTCTGACCACGTCCGTCCGTGGTGGTGGCCAACCGGCCCGCGCCGTCGTAGGTACGGGTCGAGACGCCGGTCTCCGGGTCGTCGGCCCTGACTTGGCGGCCGCGCTGGTCGTAGGTGTAGCTCCAGGTGTTCCCTGCGGTATCGGCGCGCGAGGCCGTCTGGCCGCCCGGGGTGTAGGTGTAGGTGGAGACATCGGCATCGGCCGGGTTGCCCGTCGCGGTCGGCGTCCGGTACTGCCACAACTGGGTGGTACGGCCTCGGGCGTCGGTGACGGTGCTGGTGGCGGTCGCGCCGGTCGGCGGCGACACGTCGGTGCGGTCCGCCCCCGGGTACGCCGTGGTGGTCGTGGTCTGCGGCGTGCCCAGGGCCACGAACTGGGTGCTCACCGCACGCCCCAGGCCGTCGAACTGGATCACGCTCACGCTCGGCACCATCGCGCCGTCGGGGATCCACCGGGTGGTGTTCGGAGTGGTGGTGTCCTCGTAGTAGCTGTTGTACTTCCGGTTGACCCTCCCCTGCGAGTCGTAGAACGTGTCCGCGACCAGACGGCCGTGGTACGAGGAGACCGCCGGATCGCCCTGAGTCTGCACGACTCGGCCCAAACCGTCCAGGATCTGGACGGAGGCTCCATAGCTTTTGCCGCCCGCCCGAAGTGTCCGACTGGTGATCACAGACGGGGACTTGGTGCCGTTCACCGCGTAGTCGAAGGTGAAGTTGGCACCCGCCGTCGTGTCACGGCCTGGAGTCCAGACCGCCTTCAGCCGACCCACACCGTCATAGGACTGGATGACTGTATGGGCGTTGACGTCCGTCGTCTCGAGCGCGAGACCACGGGACGGGTTGTAGGTAACGGTACTCTCGCGCCGGGCTCCGGCGTCTGGTGCACCCTCCGGGGCCGGGGTTCCGGTGACCACGCGGTTGGGCAGCTCACCGGGGCCGGCAGAACTGTAGGCAGTAGTGGTGACGGCACCACCCGGGTTGACGCCGTCTCGGACGGTCGGGTCGCTCACAGAGACAACCCGGCCATAGACGTCGTAAGCGGTAGTCGCCGTGGTGACGTACTGGGCCGCACCATTGGCGTCGTAGTGGTCCAGCACCTGGACACCTGTGACCTCGCCCTTGATGCCCGCGTAGCCGAAGCCCTGGCCGTCGTAGAACGTGCGGACGCCGGACACCGTGTTGGCGGACGACGCCTCCGCAGTACAGGCATTGACCCCGGAGACCACGTACACCTCGGACACCAGTCCGGTGATCGCCAGGTTCTCGGATTCGGCGTACCGGGTGCGAGTACACACGTCCGGAGTGGCGTCAGCGCTACTCAGCGAAGTGGTGACCCGGTTGTCCTTCGCCGGGTCCCTGTTCGTCACCGCGGACGAGGTCCGCGATCCCGTCGTGGTCACGGAAGTGGTGGCAGAAGTGATCGTGGTCGCCTGATACCCGGCGACCAGATCCGGGAGACCCGGCCGCTTGTGGGTGGCGGTCGGCTTCAGACCGGCGCTTCGCTCGTAGGTGTTGACGGTGTAGGAGAGCGGCGATGCGCGGTCCGCCGCGGCGTCGGCGTAGGTGTCCGTCTCCAGGACCTGGCCGGACAGCCACTCCTCGTCGGTCCTGCTGCCGCTCTTCACCCCGGCGACGGACGCCGCCTTGGCGCTCCCGTTCGCCTTGATGTCGCCGTTCATGCCCTGGTAGTAGCTGGTCGTGGACTTCGCCTGCGGCCCGTCCTTGCCGGAGCCGGTCACCGCGGCGACACTGGCGTAGCCGCGGAACTGGTCCCAGGTACGGTAGTCCGACTCGACCAGCGCGCTGTCGTTGCGGCGCCAGGCCGCCGGACCGTAGGTGTACGAGGTCGTCATCGCCACCGCGCCGGTGACCAGCTTGGCGTTCGGGTCGACGGTGACCGTCTCCACCGGGTAGCGCAGGAACCAGTCGTCGACCGTGGCCTGCACACCGGTGTCGAACCACTTCACCGGGTAGCAGCTCCTGTCGTTGTTGTCCGCCGAGGCCGGCATGGCCCCCGTCGTGCGCGAGCAGGAGTCCTTGACGTACGACACCAGGATCGAGCCGCCGGTCTCGGTGGTGATGACCGCCATGCGCGGGCGGTTGTAGCGAGGCCGCGCCGGCACCAGGCCGTCGACCCGGTTCCTCAGCATCTCGTCGGTGAAGGTCACCTCCGGCAGCTCCTGCTCAGCCTGGCCGTTGGCCGTGTCCTTGCCCGTGCGCTTCACCGACCGCAGCCAGGCGATCGGCTCGTTGTCCGTCGCGTTCTGCGGCGTCTTGAACTCGTGGACGAAGTCGTACTGGTCCACCGGACGGTAGCCCGCGCCGGAGCGGATCGAGGTGGTGACGGAGTTCAGCCACAGCGTCGACCAGTAGGTCGGGCCGTAGTTGGTGCACGCGCTGTTCTCCAGGCACTGCTTGTCCAACGGGACATCCGGCCAGTTCGCCGCGTTCGCCGCCGTGCGCTGCGCCGGATCGCAGACCGCGCCGGACTTGCAGCGCTCACCGACGGTGAAGTCGATCTTCGCGGCGGGCTGGAACGCGCCGTTCGCCCCGAGCTGGTCGGACAGCAGCTGGCCGTAGCCGATCGAGGCGAGCACACCACCGCGGGTGTACACGGTCAGCTCACCCTTGCCGCCGTTCTGAGCGCCACCGCGCGCGTACCGGTTGGTCTCGGGCGTGTAGGAGTAGGTCGTCAGGTTGCCGTGCGAGTCGACCACGTAGTCCAGGTTCCAGCGCCACGCCATCTGGCACCAGGAACCCTTGCCCTTGGCCGCGTCATAGCACGGGTCACCCGCGTTCGGCGAGTACACCGGCACCGTCCACGCCGACTTGCTCTCCGGACCGACCTTGGCCGGAGTACCGTTCGCCGCCGGAAGCCGGTTGAGCCCGAAGTAGAAGACGGTGCCCGAGGTCGTGTCGGTCACCTTCAGGTACGAGCCGTTCCAGGTGCCGTTGTCGGCACCGGTCAGGAACTCGACCTTCGTGCCGTCGTCCCGCCGCAGACGCCAGGTGCACTTCGACTGCTCGTCGGCGCCGACGCCGCCCTTGACACAGGACTCGTCGTCCGGGACCAGCTCACCGGAGTGGCCCCCCAGCGACAACGTCAGGTTCGCGCCACCCCAGCACTGGTCACCCGAACCGGGAATGCCCGCCTTGTCACAGCCCCGGTACCCGCGCTCGACATACCCCGCGCCGAAGTCCCAGCCGTCGCCGATCCACGACGCCTGCGCGTTCGTCGACGCCGTCTTGCCGTCCACCGACGCCGAGTCGTAGCCCAGCGACACCGACGGCGCCGTACCGCCCAGGGCCGGCGGGACCACGACCGGATAGGAGTACGTGAACGAGCCGGAGGAACTCCCCGCCGCCCACGCCTGGCTGGGCGCCAGCGGGGTGGCACTGTACGTCCCGGTACCGCTCTGGGGAGCACCGGCCAGCGCCAGCAGCAGCTGCGGCGCGGCCGCCACGGTTCCGGCCAAGGCCGCCTCGGACCGCCGGCCCGGCCCGGCCGCGCTCGCCGCCGGCAGCTCGACGTCCGCGACCAGCCGCTTCGCCGCCTCGTCGTAGTACGAGCCGACCGGCGTACCGGTCCGGCAGCCGTCGGCGTCCGGCGTGGTCAGCGCACACTCCGGCAGAACGGTGAGCCGGGCGCGGTGCGCGAAGTCGCCACCGTAGCCGATCGAGCCCAGGTCGATCCCGACCCGGACCTTCCCGGCCTCCACCGCGCCGTCGGCACGCGAGAGCGCGACCAGCGCACCCGGGACGCCCGCCGCCGCAGTGGCCTTCGGATCCGCGACCTGCACCTGCACCGACGCGGCCGGTGCGGCGCCACCGGCGACCGGCGCCAGCCACACCGGCAGGTCGCCGGCCTGCCGGGAGGCGCCCGCGGCGGGCTGCCGCCCCTCCGGCGCCGCGTCGCTCTTCGAGGCCGCCGCCGGCGCGGCGTCGAGCACCACCACGGCCTTGCCGTGCTTCGGCTGCGGCACCGCCTTCGGCGGCACCCAGTTCGGCGAACCGGTCGGCAGAGGCGCCGCCTGGGGCTTGTCCGCCTTTCCAGGGACCGAAGTGGTCCGCTGGAGCGGCGTGTTCGGCGGCGTCCAGACCTTGTCCTTGCCGTCACCCGAGGGCGCCGCGAAGGCCGGCACCAACGGGGTCACCAGGGAACCCATGACGGCCAGTGAGCTCAGCACCGCCAACCGCGACTTCAGCCGCCTCGGAGGCGGCCCCTCCCGTCCCGCCCCTCGGCGGAAGCGGACAGGTGTCGTCAACATCCCTACCCCCCTGTTTTTCTCACGTCATGTCATGTTCGACCGCACAAGCAGAACGAACGACATCCGGGCGGAGAGTAAAGCGGGGGCAAGCCGCGGGTCTAGGTCAGACCAGGCCCGACGCGACAGTGACGATCATCACAGTTGCTCCGAATCGGGAACCGTCGGGCCAAAGCGGACAGGGTTGCAAAAATCAGAAGTTGACGACCCGTTGACCACGAGCGGTAGTTTTTGACCATCTCTGCACACTTCCTTTGCAGAAATTGGATTCCGCCTGGTCACACCCGATCAGGACATCTCTCATGGGGGACCTCACCATGCCTGCCGCTCCTCCTGGAGCCCGCGCCGGCGCGCGCCGCTCCGGACGCCCGCCGCGACCGGTCGTCGCCGCGGCGATCGGCCTCGCCCTGGCCCTGACCTCGATCGCGCCCGTCGCGGCCGCCGACACCCCGCCCGTGCCGCCCACTCCGGCGGACGCCCAGCCCGCCCCGGTGCCACCGGACCTCACGGCGCGGATGGCCGACGGCGACGCCAAGCGGGCCGGCGACGTACCGCCGACCAACCCGACCGAGAAGGCCATCGCCGAGGCGAAGAAGACCGGCAAGCGCGTCCAGATCCCCGAGTTGACGGACGAGGTCAGCGAGACCTTCGCGACGCCGACCGGTCACCTCTCCCGTACCGAGCACGTCGCCCCGCAGCGGGTGAAGCAGAACGGCGCCTGGGCGACACTCGACGGCACCCTCGTCCCGGACGGCCAGGGCGGCTACCGCCCGAGGACCGCGTCGTCCGGGGTACGGCTGTCCGGCGGCGGCGAGGGCCCGTTGGGCACCCTGACCAGTACCGACGGCGAGAGCCTCACCATCGACTCGCCGTTCCCGCTCACCAAGCCGACGCTCGACCCGGGCGGCGAGGCCCTGCTCTACCCCGAGGTCGCCCCCGGGGTCGACCTCAAGGTGACCACGTCCAAGTTCGGTGGACTCTCCACCGTCCTGGTCGTCAAGACCGCCGAAGCGGCGAAGAACCCCGCGCTGAAGAAGGTCCGCTTCGGCACCCGGGGCAAGGGCGTGTCCGTCCGGGCCGACGAGGCCGGCAACCTCACCGCCACCACCGCCGACGGCACGTCCCGCTGGCACGCGCCCACCCCGCAGATGTGGGACAGCTCGACCGGCGCCGCCCCGGCGACGGTCGCCAAGTCGGCCCCCGCCCTCAGTGGTTCCGCCGCCGAAGCCCCCCAGGCGAAGCCCGAGCAGCGCAGCACCGCCGACAGCCCCGGGGCCGGCGCCAAGGTCGTCGACATGCCGGTCTCCGTCAGCGGCGACGCCGTCGAGCTGACCACCGACGACTCCGTCCTCGGCCAGGGCCAGGGCCCGTGGTTCATCGACCCGGGCTGGATCCCCGACCGCAACGGATCCAGCACCTGGACCTGGACCCAGTCCGGTTACCCGGGCACGGCCAACATCGGGCGGACCGTCGCCAACACCGGTGACCAGTACGCCAAGCCCGGCGTCGGCTACCAGGGCTACCGGACCACCAAGGGCGTCGAGCGCTCGTACTACCAGTTCGACACCCACTGGTACCGGGGCTTCGTCATCAACAAGGCGATCATGTCGATGTGGGAGACGGACTCCGCCGCCTTCTCCTGCACCGACAAGTACACCCTGGACCTCTACGCCACCGGCCCGATCGGCAACCAGACCACCTGGAACAACCCGCCGGGCGTCGTCGGCGGCCGGCTCGGCGAGGCCGGGGTCCCCGGCGCGGGCCAGCAGGGCTGCTCCGGCAAGTACCAGTTCAACTACGACGTGACCTGGGCCTACCGGACCTACGCCACCGGCAGCGACACCATGACCTTCGGGGTGTTCGCCCGCAACGAGTCCGACGCGATGGCGTTCAAGCGGCTCGACTACAGCGCCGTCGTCGAGATCGAGTACGACCGCGTCCCCGACACCCCGACCAACCCGTACGTCTGGCCGGCCCCGACCACCTCGGTGCCGTGGGCCGAGAACCAGGGCTGCAACGGCTCCTTCGGCTGGCTGAACTCCTCCTCCGGGTTCAACGGCGCCGTGTCCCTCAACGCGACGGTCCACAGCCCGGTCCAGAGTTCGCTCGCCGCGTGGACCCACATCTGGGACTACGCCGACCTCAGCGCGGACGTCGACAGCGGCCTGACCCCGACGGTGGCCAACGGCGGCGTCGCGAGCTTCCAGGTGAAGCCCGGCGTCATCAAGGACGGCCACTACTACGGCTGGGGCACCATGGCCGACGACGGCTACGCCCCGAAGTCGGCCTCGACCCCGGTCTGCCACTTCGGCGTCGACCTGACCCCGCCGACCCTCTCCGTCCCGAACTCCGACACCGTGCTCACCGACGGGCAGCTGGCGACCACCTTCCCGCCGTCCGGCAACGGCCAGGTCAGCCGAAAGCGCCTGGGCGAGCAGGGCCTGGTGCCGTTCACCGCGGCCGACCCGACGCCGGGCGGCACCTCCTCCGGCGTGGTCTGCGCCCGCTGGTCCTGGGACCCGCAGTTCGCCGGTGCCGGCTGGGCCTGCGGCAACGACTACCCCGCGAACGGCATTCCCGTCACCTCCGGCCGCTGGGGCACCAACGTCCTGTACATCCAGGTCCTGGACAACGCCCGTAACCTCTCGCCGGTCGCCCAGTACTCCTTCTACGTGCCGTGGAACCCGGACGGCCCGCCGCCGGTCTTCGGCGACGTCAGCGGCGACGGCTCGGCCGACATCCTGCTGCCCGACCAGGCCGGCTACCTCCGGGCGTACAACACCCCGGGCAACCCCAAGGTCCAGGCCCCCGCGGTGGCCGCCGTCGCCACCCCCGCCGACGCGCCGAAGGGCACGTCCTGGAACGACGTCCAGTACGCCCACCGCGGCACGCTGACCGGCGGCAACAACATCGACGACGTCATCGTCCACGCGCCCGGCAGCCCCGAGTTGCTGGTCTACCCGAACCCGGGGAACACCGGCGCCTACGGTCGCATCGACAAGTCCGTGCCGATCACCAAGCCGAAGTGCGTGAAGACCTCCACCGAGGACTGCTCCTGGCTGACGGCGGCCGGCTACAACGCCGCCGACTGGTCCGGCACGCTGCGCATCGCCGCCCTCGGCGACCCGGTCTCCACCGACCTCGACCCCAAGCTGGGCTTCAAGAACAAGACCGGCCTGCTCACCGTCGAGAGCACCGACAACGGCGCCGACGCGGCCCTGTGGTACTACCCGGCCACCAACGCCAACACCCTGGGCAAGCCCGTCCGGCTGGCCGCGTCCGGGTGGAAGAACAAGGAACTGGTCGCCCCCGGCGACTGGGCCAAGCAGGGCCGCCCGGGCCTGTGGGCCCGCAACCTCGCGGACGCCGCCGACGGCGCCAAGCACGACCTGCTCGCCTACACCTTCACCACCGGCACCGTCGCCGCGACCGACAACCAGGGCGCGCCCGTCCTCGACGGCACCGGCCAGCCGCTGCTGGTCCCGACGCTGACCCAGCTGATACCGGTCGGTACCCGGATCGGCTGGGTCTCCACCGACACCTACCCGACCCTCGGCTCCGACGGCGACCTCACCGGCAGCGGCAACGCGAGCCTGTGGGGCAGGAAGGCCGACGGCACGGTCGAGATCTGGTGGGGCCGGCCGACCACCCCCGGCAACCCGTCGGCCGGCTACACCTGGGAGGTCGGACCGGTCACCGTCGCCAACACCCAGGTCACCCCGCAGTGGTGGGCCCTCGACGGCACCGGTGACAGCAGCGGCACCAACACCCTGTACAAGAACGGCGGCCCCGCGACGACCGCCTACCCGACCGGCGCCGCCCTGACCACCGACCACAACCGCGTCGCGGGCAAGGCCACCGCCTTCGACGGCGCGACGGTCTACCGCACCACCGCGCCGGTCACCTCCACCGACACCGCCCCCGGCCTGGACACCACCAAGAGCTACAGCGTCTCCGCCTGGGTCAAGGTCGACAACACCGACGGCTACCAGACCGCGGTCTCGCTGCCCGGCAACGAGGCCAGCCCGTTCTACCTCCAGTACTCGCGGAACTTCAACAACTGGGCCTTCATCCTGCCGAGCAACGACAGCGTGAACCCCACGGACTGGTACCCGGTGTACGACCGCAGCGGGCGCACCGGGGTGACGGTCGGCCAGTGGACGCACCTCACCGGCACCTACGACTCCACCGGCGGCATCGCCACCCTGTACGTCAACGGCCAGGCGGTCGGCAACGCCAAGGTCGGCACCACCTGGAAGCCCCCGGCCGGGCCGCTGAGCATCGGGGGCGTCGCCCCCCGGAACATCGCCCCCGTGGACCTCGTGAAGGGCGCGGTCAGCGACGTGCGGATCTACCCGTACGCACTGACCGACCCCCAGGTGAACACCGTGGCCACCGCCCAGTCCATCGTCCGGATCCGCAGCGCGGTCGACCCGCGCAAGTGCCTGGACAACTGGGGCGGCAACGACGGCGCCCAGCTCCGGCTCTACGACTGCTGGAACGGGGACAGCCAGCACTTCCTGACCACCCGGCAGAACGAGCTCAAGGTCGTGCCCACCGGGCTCTGCCTGGGCACCCGGGACGCCGTCGTGGTCGACGGCACCCCGGTCGTGGCGCAGGCGTGCGGCAACAAGGCCGCCCAGACCTGGATCCGCCGCTACGACGGCTCGCTCTACAACCCGGCGTCGAACAGGTGCCTGAACCTGCACGGGTGGATCACCACGAACGGCTCCGGGCTGAACGTCTGGCAGTGCGCCGACCAGGCCAACCACCACTGGCTCTTCGACAACCAGACCCTCGCGGGCGTGTAGCCCCCGTCCGTCCGGTCGTCGTCGGACCAGCACCGCGGCCCCTCGCCGAACGCCCCGCGCGTTCGGTGGGGGGCCGCCGTGCTGGGTGCGCGGGGCGGCTGAGGGGGTCAGACGCGTTGGCCCTCGGTGGGAGCGGCCGTGGGGGCGGTGGTGCTGCCGGCCTTGACGCCGAGGGTGCGTTCGGCCTTGGCGACGGCGGTGCGGTACTGCATGGAGGCGGTCTGCTCGGTGGAGCCCTGACGTTCGAAGTAGCCGAAGGCCATGGCCACCGTGCCGAAGCGCTCGATGCCGACGTAGCCGTTGAGTTGGACGCCGGCGAGGGTGCCGTCGAGGTGGACGGCGGGGGCGTCCTTGCGGTCGCCGAGGGTGACCGGGGTGACGGTGAAGGTCACCTGGTCGTCGTCGCCGTTGTTGAAGGTGATGCTGTGGCAGGTCTTGAGCGCGTCGGTGACGGTGTTGAAGTCGGCGGTGAGCCGGTCGGGCGCCTCGGCCGCGAGGACCTGGGTGACCATCGGGTTGCCGTCCGGGCCGTCGAGTTCGACCGCGGCGTGCGGGACTTGGCCGCCGGTCTGGGTGGAGCGCATGTTGATCAGGGCGCTGAGCGCGGCGCAGCCCGTGACCGGGCTCGGGTTCCCGCCGGGGCTCGGGCTCTGCGTCACCGGGGTCTCGGTGTAGCCGGGGCCGAGGTCGGCCGCCGTCAACAGGGCCGACTTCAGCTGGTCGGCGGTGGGCAGGGGCGGGGCGGACGCCGCCGACGCCGACAGGGCGGCCGGCCCGAGGGCGACCACCAGGGCGGCGGTCGCGGCGGCAAGGGCGTGGATGGGCCTGGGACGGGACATGCGGGCCCCCGGTCGAGAGTTCGGGCAGGGACAGCCACCAGTGTCCCACCGGGTTCCCGGCAGGGCGCGCGGGCCAGGGGTCTCCGCAGGTCAGGGCTGGTCTTCGGGAGCTGCGAGCGGCGGGTTTCCGGGGCTCCCGGGGGCTTCCGCGGACCGCGAGGACTCCTTGGTCTTCGGCTTCCCCGACTCCCCTGACTCCCCCGGCGCCTCCAGCGCTTCGAGCGTCTCGCTGAGCCACTGCACCCAGAAGGCCTCCAGCCCGATGCCGGCCCGCAGGACGGCGTGCTGGAGCCGGTTCTCGCCATCCGCCCGCTCGGCCGGGAAGTCGCGCCGCTCGATCTCCCGGTAGTCGGCCAATTGCTCCCGGTGCAGGGCGAGATGGCGTTCCAGCTCGGCTGCCAGCCCGTCGGTGCCGACCACCGCGGCTGCCCGCAGCCGCAGCAGCAGGGGCTCCCGGACGGCGCGCGGCGCGGCGCCCTCGGCGGTCCAGCGGGCCAGTTCGGCGCGGCCCTCCGACAGGACCTCGTACTCCTTCTTCTGCCCGCGCACCGGCGTCTCGGGCCGGAGGGCCCGGATGTGTCCGGAGGCCTCCAGCCGGCCCAGTTCGCGGTAGATCTGCTGGTGGGTGGCGGGCCAGAAGAAGCCGATCGACCGGTCGAACCGCCTGGTCAGCTCCAGCCCCGAGGACGGTTTCTCCAGCAGGGCGGTGAGGATGGCGTGCGGCAGCGACATGCCGCCGATCGTACGGGGAGCGGGCAGCGGGACGGGCGGGGAGCGGGCGGGGTACGGGCCGCGGGGCGGGCCGGGCTCAGCCCCGGGTGGGCGCGGGGGCGTGCCGGGCGAGCACGGCGCGCAGCCGGTCGGGGTCGGCGGTGCCGCGCTTGGGCAGGACAGCCAGGCAGGCGTTGTTCTTGTCGCCGCTCACCAGGACGAACAGCCGGGGGGTCTCGACGTGGTGCGGGACCGCCTGCCAGGTCAGGGTGCTGGTGGAGTGGCGGTTGGCGATGGTCACGCCGGACGTTTCCACGGTGGCGGTGAACTCGCCCTTGTCGGCGGTCATCTTGTGGAACTGGCCCGCCTGCAGCCGGGGCGCCCAGAAGAGCAGGGCCAGCGCGGCGAGCACCATGATCACCGGTGGGAAGCCGATGCCCTTGCCGGCGGAGAGGTCGAGCACCGCGATGAGCGGGCCGCACACGACGAGCAGGTACAGGAGCGCCCGTTGGCGGCGGCCCGCACGCGTCGCCCGGGCCCGGGCGGCCAGGGCCTCCCGGAAGTCCTCCACCGTGGGCGTGTACGCCAACTCGATTCGCTCGTCCGTCGCCGGCGCGTACGCCGTCTCGACCCGTTCGTCCATCGGTCCGCTCTCCCCTGTGATCCGCTCTGCGGCCTGCGCACTGCGACCCGCGCCGCGCCGCGCCGCGCCCCGCGCTGTGACCTGCGGATACTAGCAACGACCCCCGGGCCGACGGCGAGTGGATTTCGGGCGGCGCCCCCGGCTCGCGACGGGGGCGCCGACCCTGCGGAACGCGGGGGCTCAGAGCGCCGCGGCCAGTTCGGTGCCCTGCTTGATGGCGCGCTTGGCGTCCAGTTCGGCGGCGACGTCGGCGCCGCCGATCAGGTGCACCGGCAGGCCGCGCTCGCGCAGCGCCTCGTACAGGTCCCGGCGCGGCTCCTGACCGGTGCAGAGCACGACGGTGTCCACGGGCAGCAGGAGTTGCCCGCCGTCCACGGTGATGTGCAGGCCGGCGTCGTCGATCAGGTCGTAGGTGACGCCGGGGACCATCACCACGCCGCGGTGCTTGAGTTCGGTGCGGTGGATCCAGCCGGTGGTCTTGCCGAGGCCGGCGCCGACCTTGCTGGTCCTGCGCTGGAGCAGGTGGACGCTGCGCGGGGGCTTCGGCCGCTGCGGGGCGCGCAGTCCGCCGCGCTCGCGGTACTCCGGGTCGATGCCCCACCTGGCCTGGAAGACGGGCGGGTTGAGGCTCGCCGCGTCGCCCGGGTCGGTGAGGAACTCGGCGACATCGAAGCCGATGCCGCCGGCGCCGAGGATGGCGACCCGCTCGCCGACCGGTGCCCCGTCGCGCAGCACGTCGAGGTAGCCGAGGACGCTGGGGTGGTCGATTCCAGGGATGTCGGCGGGAGTTCGCGGGGTGACGCCGGTGGCGAGGACGAGCTCGTCGTGGCCGTGCTCGGCGAGCTGTTCGGCGGTGACGGTCGCGCCGAGCCGCAGCGTGACGTCCAACTCGGCCAGCCGGGTGCGGAAGTAGCGCAGCGTCTCGTCGAACTCCTCCTTGCCGGGGATGCGTCGGGCGATGTTCAGTTGCCCGCCGACCGTCTCGGCGGCGTCGTACAGGGTGACGTCGTGGCCGCGTTCGGCGGCGGAGACGGCGAAGGCGAGGCCGGCCGGGCCCGCCCCGACGACGCCGATCCGCTTGCGCGAGCGCGTCGGGCCGAGGACGAGTTCGGTCTCGTGGCAGGCGCGCGGGTTGACCAGGCAGGAGGTGATCTGAAGGTTGAAGGTGTGGTCGAGGCAGGCCTGGTTGCAGCCGATGCAGGTGTTGATGGCGTCGGCGCGGTCGTCCCGGGCCTTGGCGACGAAGTCGGCGTCGGCGAGCAGCGGGCGGGCCATCGAGACCAGGTCCGCGCTGCCCTCGGCGAGCAACCGCTCGGCGATCTCGGGGGTGTTGATCCGGTTGGTGGTGACCAGGGGGATGCCGACCTCGCCCATCACCTTCTTCGTCACCCAGGCGAAGGCTCCGCGCGGCACCGAGGTGGCGATGGTGGGGATGCGGGCCTCGTGCCAGCCGATGCCGCTGTTGATGACGGTGGCCCCGGCGGCCTCGACGGCCTGGGCGAGGCGCACGACCTCGTCCAGGGTGGAGCCGCCGGGCACCAGGTCGAGCATGGACAGGCGGTAGACGATGATGAAGTCCTCGCCGACCCGCTCGCGGACCCGGCGGACGATCTCCACCGGGAAGCGCATCCGCCGCTCGTACGCGCCGCCCCACTCGTCCTCGCGCTGGTTGGTGGCGGCGACGATGAACTCGTTGATCAGGTAGCCCTCGGAGCCCATGATCTCGACGCCGTCGTAACCGGCGAGGCGGGCGAGTTCGGCGCAGCGGACGAAGTCCTCGATGGTCTGCTCGACCTGCTCGGCGGTGAGCGCGTTGGGCACGAAGGGGCTGATCGGGGCCTGGAGGGCGCTGGGGGCGACCAGGTCGCGGTGGTAGGCGTAGCGGCCGAAGTGCAGGATCTGGAGGGCGATCTTCCCGCCGGCGGCGTGCACCGCCTCGGTGACCACCCGGTGCTTTTCGGCCTCCTCCTCGGTGGTCAGCATCGCGCCGCCCTCCCAGGGGCGCCCGGCCTCGTTGGGGGCGATGCCGCCGGTGACGATCAGGCCGACGCCGCCGCGGGCCCGCTCGGCGTAGAAGGCGGCCATCCGCTCGTAGCCGCCGGGGGCCTCTTCCAGGCCGACGTGCATCGAGCCCATGATCACGCGGTTGGGCAGGGTGGTGAAGCCGAGGTCGAGCGGGCTGAGCAGGTGCGGGTAGCGGCTGCTGCCGGGGTGGGCGCTCATCGGCGTCTCCTGGGGCGCGGGCGGGGGTGTCGTTGTTACCACAGGGTAGGGGACGGGCGGCGAGGCATGCAACTAGTTGCATAAGGCTCCGCCGGATGGCGCGAAGGCGACACCGGGGCCCACCCGGCGGCGTATCGTCGTGCCCGGAGGTGGCGACGGGCCATCGCGCCCCGGGGGCGCCACGAGGACCGTCGCAGTGAACCGTCGCAAGTAGCCGTCGCAGTGAACGTCGCACGTGACCGTCGCCGGGGACAGTCACGGTGCACCGGCGCCGGGGACCGTCACAGCGAACATCGCGAGCTCGGGAGAGGAGCGGCCGTGCGGGGTGGCTCGGTGGCCGTGGTCGGGGGCAGCATCGCCGGGAGCGCCTTCGCCGGCGCCGCCGCCCGGCTGGGCGCGGAACGGGTGGTGGTGCTGGAGCGCAGCCCCGGCCGGCTGGAGGACCGCGGCGTGGGGCTGTGCACCCACAACGACCGCTTCGACGAGCTGGTCGCGGCCGGCCACCTCGACGCGGACACCCGCCGCCACCGCCTCACCGTCCGCCGCTGGGTCACCCGGGGCACGGCCGGCGAGGGCGACGGACCCGACGGCTGCGGCCGGCTGCTCTGGGCCCAGCCCTTCCCCTTCCACTCCCACCACTGGGGCGTGCTCTGGCAGGCCCTGCGCGAACGGACGCCCCCGCAGGTCGAGTTCCGGCTGGGCGCCACCGTGACCGCCGTCGGCAGCGGGCCGGACGGCGCCTGGGCCGAAGCGGGCCTCGGCCGCGAGTCGTACGACCTGGTGATCGGCGCGGACGGCTACCGCTCGGTGGTCCGCGAGGCCGTCTGCCCGCACGCCGAGCCCGAGTACGCCGGGTACGTGTGCTGGCGCGGCAGCTACGACGACGCCCTGCTCGCCGAGCTGCCCGGCGGCGCGGCGCCCTGGCCGCGGGAGCAGTGCGTCACCGCCTGCTACCCGGGCGGCCAGGTGGTGATCTACCGCATCCCCGGGGTCGAGCCGGGCCGCACCCAGGTGAACTGGGTCTTCTACGCCCCCACCCCCGCCTGGCTGCGGCTGGACGGCCCGACCAGCATCCCGGCGGGCAGCCTCACCGACCCGCGACTGGACGAGCTGAGCCGGCTCGCCGAACGGCACCTGCCGCCGTACTGGGCCGGGCTGGTCACCCTGACCCCGCGCGAACGGACCTTCCTGCAGCCGATCTACGACCTGGCAGTCCCGAACCGCACGGCCGGCCGGCTGCTGATCGGCGGGGACGCGGCCACCGTGGTACGCCCGCACAACACCAGCGGCGCAGTGAAGGCGATGCAGGACGCCCACGCCTTCGAGCGGGTGGGGCGCGAGGCCGGCTCCTGGTCGGACCTGCTGACCGCCTACGACCGCGAACGGACGGCGGCCGGGCGGGAGTTGGTGGAGCTGGGGCGCACCCTCGGCCGGGCCCAGGTCACCGGGGCGCCGGACTGGTCGGGGATGGACGAGCCGGCCATGACCGCCTGGTGGCGGCAACAGTTCACCGGCGGAGGGGGTTTCGGCGGCCACGCGCTCGGCCGTACCGGCTGAGCGTGCGCCGCGGCCGCCGAATCCCCGTCAGTTCACCGCGGACGGTCAGACGTTGACGCCGTAGTCGGTCGCGATGCCGCGCAGGCCGGAGGCGTAGCCCTGGCCGATGGCGCGGAACTTCCACTCGTTGCCGTTGCGGTACAGCTCGCCGAAGACCATCGCGGTCTCGGTCGAGGCGTCCTCGGTCAGGTCGTAGCGCGCGATCTCCAGGCCGTTGGCCTGGTTGACGATCCGGATGAACGCGTTGCGCACCTGGCCGAAGTTCTGCAGCCGGGCGTCGGCGTCGTAGATCGACACCGGGAAGACCACCTTGGCCACGTCGGCCGGGACGCGGTCCAGGTCGACCTTGATCTGCTCGTCGTCCCCGTCCCCGCCGCCGGTCAGGTTGTCGCCGCTGTGCTCGACCGAACCATCGGGGCTGCGCAGGTTGTTGAAGAAGACGAAGTGCTGGTCCGAGACCACCTTGCCCAGCGCGTTGCACAGCAGCGCGCTGGCGTCCAGGTCGTAGTCGGCCCCGGTGGTGGTGCGCACGTCCCAGCCGAGCCCGACGATCACGGCGCTCAGACCGGGCGCCTCCTTGCTCAGCGAGACGTTGCCGCCCTTGGCCAGCGAAACTCCCACAATGCCCTCCTCGGATCTCTCCCTGTGGACGAATCTACAACACTGTAGAGATCACGAGAATCCGTCTGCGGGTGGGCCCACCCCGGGAATTTCTCCGGGTCGCGTCCGGGAACCACGGGCCGCCCCCGCCCCGGAGGGCCACCCGTCGCGCTCCGCACACCGAGCACCCCCACGCCCGGCCGCCCTAGACTGGCAGTGGCTTTCCCTCCTTTCCCTCCTCCCCGGGCCCGTTCGCCGCAGGCCCGGGCCCGGTCGCCGGAGGTCCCGATGCGCCAGCGGTACAGCTTCCACCTCGACCAGGGCGGTCACTCGGTGACCGTCAACGTCCGGTCCGGCTGGATCACCGAGACCGAGCTGCTGGTCGACGGCAAGGAGTGCGCCTTCCACCGGGTCCACGGGCACGGCGTCTACCCACTGACCCTCGCCGCCCAGGTGGCCGAGGAACCGCCGAAGCCGCTCGCGGTACGGTTGGACCGCACCGGCGTGGCCGAGCATCCGCTCTCCTGCGTGCTGGAGCTGACCGGCGCCGAGCACCCGATGCCCGAGCGCACGGCGCGCTGATCCGGCCGCCGCCTCCACCGCACCACCCGAAACACCCCCATAGGGGACATTGCTAGCAAGCTACAGTGCTAGCCTAGGGGTGTGGGAAACGAGGATGTGAAGCAGTTCAACGTCTACCTGCCGATCGGGCTGATCAAGCAGGTCAAGTTCCGTGCCATCGAGCAGGAGCTGTCGCTCTCGGCACTGGTCGCCGAGGCGTTGCGCGCCTACCTCGACGCCCCCGCCGTTCAGCACGACGAGCACCAACAGCACGAGCAGCCGTCCGAGCGATCCGCCGAGGAGAACTGAGATGACCACCGAGGGCATCGAAGCCGTGTTCATGGAGACCCACAACTGGGGCAAGGCCGCGAAGTTCTTCCAGGGGCTGGGCTACGAGCTGGAGTTCGCCACCGACCACAACTCCGGCCAGCTGCGCAAGGGCGACAGCCCCACCCTGTTCATCGCCGAGATCCCGGCGGACCGCGAGCCGCAGCTGCAACTGGTGCTCAAGGTGGACGACGCCGAGGCCTTCGGGGCCGGCGAGGGCGTGCAGCTGGAGACCCCGTTCGAGGAGACCCACTTCGGCACGCAGATGGCGACCGTCCGCGACCCCGACGGACGGCTCTGGAGCCTCCAGGCGCAGGCCAAGGCCGAGTAGCGGCACCACAGGCAACGGCACGACGGGCGGGCCGGTACGGCGATCAGCCGTACCGGCCCGCCCGCGTTCGCTCGCGCTACCGCAGCTCCGCCACGATCTCCTCGACCGCCTCGCGGGCACGCCCGGCGTCGTCGGCGACCAGCCCGATCCGGGTGCGGCGATCGAGCACGTCGGCCGCGTCCAGCGCGCCCTCGTGGGTGACGGCGTAAGCGATCTCCGCGCGGGTCACGTCCAGGCCCTCCGCGATCGGCGTCGCCTCCCCCGCCGCCAGCACCTCGTGGGCCGCGCCGCCGTGACGGGCGAGCAGCGAGGCGGGCACCGGACCGCCGACCCCCTCGGCGGCGGGCAGCGGGCGGCTGTCCCGGTGGCCGGGCGCACCGATCAGCGGCAGCCGGGCCGTCCAGCACGCCCGGGCGGGCAGACCGCGCAGCCGCACGGCCTCGTCCACCGCGTCCTCGGCCATCCGGCGGTAGGTGGTGAGCTTGCCGCCGACCACGGTGATCACCCCGGACGGGCTCTCCAGCACCGCGTGCTCGCGGGAGATGTCGGCGGTGCTGCCGTCCCCGGTGTCGATCAGCGGGCGCAGCCCGGCGTGGGCGCCGATCACGTCCGCCCTGGTCAGGGCGGTGTCGAGGGCGGCGTTGACGGTGTCGAGGAGGAAGGAGAGCTCGGCCTCGGTGGGCCGGGGCTCGTCCGGGATCGGGCCGGGGGCGTCCTCGTCGGTCAGGCCGATCGCGACCCGGCCGAGCTGCTGCGGCAGGGCGAAGACGAACCGGCTGGTGGAGCCGGGCACCGGCACGGTGAGGGCGGCGGTCGGGTGGCCGAGCGCCCCCGCGTCCACCAGCAGGTGGGTGCCCCGGCTGGGCCGGAGCCTGATCGAGGTGTCCACCTCGCCCGCCCAGACGCCGGTGGCGTTGACCACCGCACCGGCCCGTACGGTGAGTTCCCGCCCGGTCAGGGTGTCGACCAGCCGGGCCGAGGTGCCGGTGACCTGCTCGGCGCGGACCCTGGTCAGCACGCTCGCCCCGTACTGTGCGGCGGTCCTGGCCAGCGTGACCACCAGCCGGGCGTCGTCGACGAGCTGGCCGTCGTGGGCGACCAGCGCGCCGCGCAGCCCGTCCGTCCGTACGCCCGGCACCAGCCGGCGGGTCCGCTCGGCGTCGATCCGGCGCACCCGGGGCAGCAGCGCGCCCGGGGTGCCGGCCGTCAGGCGCAGCGCGTCGCCGGCGTGGAAGCCCGTGCGGATCAGCGCGGCCTGGCCGGGGCGCAGCAGGTCCGGGAGCAGCGGCACCAGTTGGGGCAGCGCCCGGATCAGGTGCGGGGCGGTGCGGGTCATCAGCACGCCGCGCTCGACGGCGCTCTCCCGGGCCACCTTGATCCGCCCGGAGGCGAGGTAGCGCAGGCCGCCGTGCACCAGCTTGGAGCTCCAGCGGCTCGTGCCGAAGGCGAGGTCGCGGGACTCGACCAGCACCGTGCGCAGGCCCCGGGAGGCCGCGTCCAGGGCCACTCCGGCGCCGGTGACGCCGCCGCCGATGACCAGCAGGTCGATCCGGGGGTCGTCGCCGAGCGCTTCGAGCTCCAGCGTGCGGCGGGAGGCGTCGAGCCGGCCGGTGCCCGCGTACGGGCCGGCGTGCGGTCCCGCGGACGGGCCCGCCGTCCGTCCGGCGCCGCGCCGGGCGTCCGGGCCCGCGTCGCGTCCGGCGTCACGTCCGGCGCCGCGACCGGCGGCCGGGCCTGCGGTGGGGGTCATGGCGCGAGGTATCCGTTCAGTGCTCTGGCCAGTTCGCGCCGCCAGGCCGCCTCGGGCAGGAGGGTGGCGACCATGCGGTGCGACTGGACGGTGGACTGGGCGATCAGCAGGACCATGGCGGCCAGTTCGAGCGGCTCGCCGGCGCGGATCGAGCCGTGTTCCTGGCCCTGCTCGATGCCGGTGCGCAGCGCCTCCAGCAGGCCGCGCTGGCTGGCGCCGAGCCGCTCGACGACGTACCGGAGCAGCAGGTCGGAGTCGTCGGAGCGCAGCAGCGCGCCGATCACCGGGTGGTCGCGCAGGCGGACGGCGATCTCCACGGTCCGGTCGACGAAGGCCTCCCGGTCGGGGCCGGCCGGTGCGGCGGCCTCCAGGGTGGCCAGGATCTCCCGGGTGAGCAGGGCGCCGATCACCGCCCGGACGTCCGGCCAGCGGCGGTAGACGGTCGGCCGGCTGACCCCGGCGCGGCGGGCGATCTCGGCCAACTGGGTGCGGCGCACGCCGAGGTGGACGATCAGGTCGGCGGCGGCGTCCAGGATCGTGTCGTCGGTGCTGCGCTCCCCGGCGGCCGGGGTCTGGGGCTCGGCGTTACTACTTGACATGATGTGTGAAACTGTAACGCATGGCACCTGAGACGCAAGCGGGACCGGCCGGCGCCGCACTTCCGCTCCCCCCGATGAAGTGGGACGCCTGGGGCGACCCGGCCCTCGCCAAGGAGCTGTCCGCGGACATCAAGGGGCTGCTCGCCGCCGCCCTCGGCGTCACCGGCGACGCCGCCCCCGGGCCGAGCGCCGACGAGGTCGTGCTGCACCCGTCCCGGATCTCCGCCGAGGACCTCGACGCGCTGGCCGGCGCCGTCGGCGAGGCGCACGTCAGCGCCGCCGACGCCGACCGGCTGCCGCGCGCCGGCGGCAAGTCCACCCCCGACCTGCTGCGCCGCCGCAGCCGCGACCCGCAGGACGCCCCCGACGCCGTCGTGCTGCCCGGCACCGAGCAGGAGGTCGCCGCCGTCCTCGCGGTCTGCGCCGAACGCCGCATCGCCGTCGTCCCGTTCGGCGGCGGCACCAGCGTCGTCGGCGGCCTCGACCCCGAGCGCGGGGCCTTCGGGTCCGTCGTCTCGCTCGACCTGCGCCGCTTCGACCAGCTGCTCGACCTCGACGAGACCTCCGGCGAGGCCGTCCTCGGCGCGGGCCTCACCGGCCCGGCCGCGGAGGCGCTGCTCGCCGAGCGCGGCTGGGAACTCGGCCACTACCCGCAGAGCTTCCGCTACGCCACCATCGGCGGCTTCGCGGCCACCCGCTCCTCCGGCCAGGACTCCGCCGGGTACGGGCGCTTCGACGAGATGGTGCGCGGGCTGCGCGCCGTCACCCCCGCCGGGGTGCTCGACCTCGGCCGGGCCCCCGCCTCCGCCGCCGGCCCCGACCTGCGCCAGCTCTTCCTCGGCTCCGAGGGCACCCTCGGCGTGATCACCGCCGTCCGCCTGCGCGTCCACCCGCTGCCCGCCGTCAAGGCCTACGAGGCGTGGAGCTTCCCCGACTTCGCCACCGGTACGGCCGCGCTGCGCGCCGTCGAGCAGCAGGGCACCGGCCCGACCGTGATCCGGCTCTCCGACGAGGCCGAGACCATGATCAACCTGGCCATGACCGAGCAGATCGGCGGCGCCCCGGCGGTCACCGGCTGCCTGGCCGTCACCGTCTTCGAGGGCAGTGCCGCCCAGGTCGCCGCCCGGCAGCAGCTCACCCGCGACGTCCTGCTCGCCGCCGGCGGCAACTCGCTCGGCGAGGGCCCCGCCCACGCCTGGGAGCACGGCCGGTTCAACGCCCCGTACCTGCGCGACTCGCTGCTCAGCGCCGGCGCCCTGTGCGAGACCCTGGAGACCGCGGCGAGCTGGAGCCGGCTGCCGGCCCTGCGCACCGCCGTCACCGAGGCCCTCACCGCGGCCCTGCCCGGATCCCTCGTGCTCTGCCACATCTCGCACGTCTACCCGACCGGCGCCTCGCTCTACTTCACCGTCGTCGCCGCCCTCGGCGAGGACCCGCTCGCCCGCTGGGGCACCGCCAAGCGCGCCGCCGGGGACGCCATCCTCGGCGCGGGCGGCACCATCAGCCACCACCACGCCGTCGGCGCCGACCACCGGCCCTGGATGAGCGACGAGATCGGCGAGTTGGGCGTACGCGTCCTGCGGGCCGTCAAGGCCGAACTCGACCCGGCGGGCATCCTCAACCCGGGCAAGCTGATCCCGTGAACGAGCGATGGGGGTACCCCCGGCCGGAGGCTGGGGGAGAGCGAACCGTCAAGAGGTGCGCGTGGGCGCATGCCCCCGGCGAGCGCGGCGAGGCGGGCGCATGAGCGAGGTGAGAACCGTCCGCAGGGTCGCCGTTCTCACCAACCCGGCGGCGGGGATCGGCCACGCCGAACCCGCCGCCCGCCGGGCCACCGCCCGGCTGCGGGCCCTCGGCGTGCACGTCGACCCGCACGCCGGGCGCTCCCCCGAGGACGCCGTCCGCCTCGCCCGCGAGGCGGCGGCCGACGGGGTGGACGCGGTGGCCGTGGTCGGCGGCGACGGCATGATCAACCTGGCCCTCCAGGCCCTGGCCGGCACCCCCGTGCCGCTCGGCGTGATACCCGCCGGCACCGGCAACGACCACGCCCGCGAGTACGGCCTGCCGATCGGCGACCCCGAGGCCGCCGCCGACGTCATCGCCGCCGGCCGCACCCGCGGCGTCGACCTCGGCCGGATCACCGGCCCGGACGGGGCCGTCCGCTGGTACGGCTCCGTCCTCGCCACCGGCTTCGACTCGCTCGTCAGCGACCGCGCCAACCGGCTGCGCTGGCCTCGCGGACGGATGCGCTACAACCTGGCCATCGTCGCCGAGTTCGCCAACCTGCGCCCGCTGCCGTTCCGCATCACCCTCGCCGACGGCACCGTCGTCGAACGCGACCTGACCCTCGCCGCCGTCGGCAACACCCGCAGCTACGGCGGCGGGATGCTGATGTGCCCGGACGCCCTGCCCGACGACGGGCTGCTCGACGTCACCCTCGTCGACGCCATGCCCCGGCTGCGGATCGCCCGCTTCTTCCCCACCCTCTTCAAGGGCACCCACACCACCCACCCGGAGGTCACCACGCTGCGGACCGAGTCCCTGCGGATCGAGTCCCCCGGCATCACCGCCTACGCCGACGGCGAGTTCATCGCCTCGCTCCCCGTGGACGTGGCGGTGGCCAAGGACGCCCTGCGGATCCTGGTGCCGTGAGCCGCCGGCGCCGCGGCCCGGTTCCCCGGACCGCGGCGCCGGAACGACGGTGACCGCAGGAGCGCACCCCGGGACCCGCGATCCGCTCACAAGCCCCGCCGGCCCCGGGCGAACCGCCAAAGGGAACGGGTCCGCACACTCCCATGAGTGCGCGGACCCGTTGCCACCGCGGGGCCGGACCGGGCTCCTAGACGACGGACTTCAGCTCGCCGACGCTCTCGGTGAGGACCGGCTTCCCGGTGGCCTGGTCGACGGTGAAGACCCGGTGGCCCGCGTCGGTGGTGATCCGGATGCGGTCGGCGCCCGACCACTCCGCCGAGACGAACATGCCCTGACCCAGGAAGCCGCCGTTCCTGAGCCTGATGACGTCCCAGCGGCGGGTCGAGAGCCCGCTGCCCGCCTCCACGCGGATGACGTAGGTTCCGTCGTAGCCCTCCGGATCGTCATGGTGGGCCACCCGCAGGACGTGGTCCGCCCGCTGCGGGGAGGCGGCACGGCTCACCTCCTGGACCTTCGGGCCGAACGGCAGAAGGAGGTGCTTGCCCCCCGCCAGCAGCAGCCCGACGACGGCGAACGCCGCCGCCACCCCGCCCACGACGTCCCACCGGCCGCGGACCACGACCGCGGCCAGCAGCAGGACGGCGGCGACGCCGAGCATCGCCCACGGCCGGTTCAGGACGTCGGCCGCCACCGCCCGCCCGCCGTCGCGGGACTCCACGTGCCCCACCGCCCACAGCACCGGAGGCACCAGCAGCGCGGCGGCGGCCACCACGCCGCCGGCCTTCCCACGGTTCGTCATCAGGACCCCCTTCGGTTTCCGGGCATCCTAGAAGGCGTGATCATCCCGAGCCTCGACGGGCCTGGCGATCGGTTCACCGGCCCCCCCTGCCCCGCCCCCCTGGACGCCGCGGTCCTGAGGCCCGACACCGGAGGCCGGAAAACCAGGTGCCCCGGCGGCACCGGGCCGGGTAGCCTGCGGGGCATGTCGAGCCCTGAGGCATCCAGGGTGGGGGCTTTCGGTCACGCGCCGACGGCCCCCTGAAACCCGGAGACCCCTGAACCGAACACCGGGTTCCGAGCGAGCGCCACGCCTGCGCCGCCCGGGGGTCGAGCGTGCCGTGACGAGACGGCCCCTTACTCGTCCGCACCGCCTCCTCGGAGCCTCTCGATGCCCTTCCCGCTCTATCTGCTCGCCCTGGCCGTGTTCGCCATGGGCACCTCGGAGTTCATGCTCGCCGGGCTGCTGCCCGGTCTCGCCGCCGACCTCGGCGTCCCCGTCGGTACGGCCGGCGGGCTCACCTCGGCCTTCGCGGTCGGGATGGCGGTCGGCGCGCCGCTGATGGCCGGGCTGGTCCGCGGCCGGCCCGGGCGCGGCAGCCTGCTCGGGTTCGTCCTGGCCTTCGCGGCGGCGCACGCCGTCGGGGCCGTCACCGCGAGCTTCCCGGTGCTGCTGGCCACCCGGGTGGTCGCCGCGTTCGCCTACGCCGGGTTCCTGGCCGTGGCCCTGACCACCGCCGCCGCGCTGGTCCCGGCCGACCGCAAGGGGCGGGCCCTGGCCGTGCTGCTGTCCGGGACGACGGTGGCGACGGTCGCCGGCGTCCCGGGCGGGGCCGTGCTGGGCGCGCTGTTCGGGTGGCGCGCCGCGTTCTGGGCCGTCGCGCTGCTCTGCCTGCCGGCCGCCGCGGGCATCGCCAAGGGCCTGGAGCCGCACGGTGGTTCGGCCGACCACCCCGCCGCACCGGCGCTGCGCGCGGAGCTCGCCGAGCTGCGCCGACCGCCGCTGCTCCGCGCGATGCTGCTCGCCGCCCTGGTGAACGCGGCGACCTTCGGCGGCTTCACCTTCCTCGCCCCCGTGGTGACCGGCCCGGCCGGCCTGGGGAGGCTGTGGGTGCCGGTCGCGCTGGTGCTGTTCGGGGCCGGGTCGTTCGCCGGCGTCACCGTCGCCGGACGGCTCGCGGACCGGCACCCCGGCCGGCTCCTCGCCGTCGGCGGCCCGCTGCTCCTCGCGGGCTGGCCCGCGCTGGCCCTCCTGGCACACGCTCCGGCCGCCCTGCTGCCGCTGGTGTTCCTGCTGGGCGCGCTGTCCTTCGCGGTCGGCGGCACGCTGATCACCCGGGTGCTGTACGAGGCGGCGGGCGCCCCCACCCTGGCCGGCGCCTGCGCGACCGCCGCGCTCAACCTCGGCGCCACCGCGGGCCCGCTGCTCGCCGCCGCCACCCTCGGCACGGCGGCCGGCGGCCTCGGGCCGTTCTGGGCGAGCGGCCTGCTGGTCGCCGCCACTCTGCCGATCGCGGCGCTTCGGCGCCGGGGCGAGAGGAACTGATGGATCGTCAGACTGCTTCGGGCCGAAGCGGGTTGGGGCCACGGCAGGAACGGAACGGGAAACGGCCGGTTTCCTGGAGGCGGACGTGGCGCGATTCTGCGCCGGCCCCGAAGATCCGGATCCGGCGATCCGGTACGCCCCCCAGTGACCACTCAAAGTGACTCAGCCCTACTCGCTCGGCGGCCTCTGGAGCCGCCTGTCTGCTCCTGTCATGCCCCTTCGACGCCGACGTGCATGCGGTGGTGACGAGGGGCGTCGATCTCGTCGAGCAGGGCGAGCGCGAAGTCACCGTGGGAGATGCGGCTGGCCATGTTGACGCCGGCCATGGAGTACCGGCCGGAGCCCGCCCCGGCTTCATCGAAGTCGCCGGCCGGGCTGACGATCAGCCAGTCCAGAGCGGTCACCGAGGCACGCAGCACAGCTGCCCCGGCCGCATGAGCGAGGCAGAAGGGCCGGTATTCCTGCGGAAAGCCCGGGGTGTCCATCAAAGGCATCCCGTCGCCGGTCTCAAGTGTTGCCGCCAGGCCGACGGCAACCAACCGTCCCACACCCGCTCGCGCCAGCCCATCGACGAGAGCGTGGGCAGCGGCTGTGAAGAAGACATCGGGCTGGGCGCCGGCATCGTAGGCGGCCATGATCGCGGCGTCGTGCCCGGCCGCGAGATCGGCAACAGCGTCGGCGTTGGTGACATCACCGGTCAGGATGCGAACTCCCGCGCCTTCAAGGTCCTGGTACTTGGCCGGGTTCCGGACGACAGCGGTGACGTGGTGCCCCCGGTGGAGGGCCTCGCCGACAACGGCCCGCCCGGCGCGCCCGCCTGCCCCGAAAACAATGATCTCGCTCATGGACTACCCGCCCCGTCTCTCAAGAAGCTCTGCCTTTCGACGTGCCTGAGCAAGGTAGCCGCACTCATGGTTACCTCCTGGATACCGCACTACGATGCCTCTGTGACCAAGCCTCTGGACCCGGAGATGTTCGACCCGCTCTGCCCCTCTGACCTGGTGCCGATCCGCGTGGGGGACAAATGGGCAGGAATGATCATCCAGTGCCTCGTGGGCGGCCCCCGACGGTTCTCTGAACTACGGGTCCCCCTGCGGAGCATCACGCCCAAGGTGCTCACACAGTCACTCCGGGCGCTGGAGCGTGACGGCTTCATCGTCCGAACGGTCCATGTGGGACCCGCCCGGCACGTCGAGTACGAACTGACCTCGCTCGGCCGGAGTCTCCTTGACCTGCTGGACGCGGCACGCGCCTGGGCAAAGGCACACCTGGACGAACTCGTCGACGCCCGCGAAGCGAGATCGCCCGCCAACCGCACCAGCTGATTCAGCGTTGCCCCGCCTCACTCGCGGTGATCTCATCCGCGACACGGCAACGAATACGCGACACATCAACATGCGACCTCACCAGTCCCGAGGCCGGTGCACCTCCCCCTGGTGCGCGGACTCGGCTGACCCAACTGCCCGATCCCGCCGCTGAAGTCCCGCGCCCCGCGCCGCACGAGCCCCCGCCACGGCCCCCGCCACGGACGCGCGAGGTGGGGCGGCGAACACGGTCTCCCGCCCGCCGAACGGGGCGGCGCCCGCGGTGGCGCACGTCCAGCAGTCGCGCCCCACCGGAACGCCGGGGTGTGCGAACGCCGGGGTGTGAACCCGGTGTTCGCGCGCCCGGCGTCACACGCCCGGGGTCGCCGCCAGCCGGCCGTCCGCGATCGCCGCCACCAGGTCGCCGTGGTCGGCGGCCGTCCGGTCGGCGTAGCGCAGGGCGAAGTCGGCGACGGCCTCGGCGAAGGTGTCCGCGCGGCCGAGGTAGCCCGCGATGGCGAGGCGGTCGCCGGTGCGGGCATGGGCGCGGGCGAGGGTGCGGCCGCAGAGGTCGGCGTAGCTGCGCAGGCCGGAGGGGCGGAGGGCGGTGATGTCCGTCGAGCCCTTCATGTCGCGCAGTTGGCGGCCGTAGAAGTGACGCCCGGCCGGGCCGGTGGTCCAGCCGAGGAAGATGTCGCTGGCGGCCTGCATCAGGTGCTGTCCGGTGACGACCCGGTGGCCGCCGTGGTGGGCGGCCACCTCGGCGGCCACCCTCGCCTCCGCCCGCAGCGGCGGCAGGTGCTCTTCCAGCACCGAGCGGCCGGCCTCCTTGAGTTGGAGGAACAGCGGGTCGTTGCCGCCCTGGCCCTCCAGCAGCACGATGAAGCAGCGGGTGCCGACGCTGCCCACGCCGACCACCTTGGTCGCCGCCTCGACGAAGCGGTAGCGGTCCAGCAGCACCCGGCGCTCCTCCGGGAGGCTCGCCCGGTAGTCGGCGAACACCTTGCCGATGCCGCGCAGTCCGTTCCGGTCCAGCGGTTCGATGAGCGGCGGCGCGCTGATGATCCGGCGCCGTCCGTCCCGTTCCTCGGTGAGCTTGCCGAGCGCCTGGAGGCTGGTGCGGCCGCGGGCCCGGGCGAGGTCGGCCTCGGCCCGTCGGCGCTGCCCCGGCTTGCGCAGCAGGGCCGGCAGGTCGGCGGTGTCCACCCGGGCGTACCAGACGTCGAGTTCACCCATTCCGGCCAGTCGCCGGACGGCGCCGGCGTAGCCCTGGACGGCGGCGAGCGCGGCCCGGCGTACCTGCTCCTCGTCCTGGCGGTTGTCCCGGGCGGCGACGGCGACGCTGGCGGCGAGCCGTTTGACGTCCCACTCGAAAGGGCCGGGGTGGGTCTCGTCGAAGTCGTTGACGTCGAAGAGCAGCGCGCGTTCCGGCGAGGCGTACACGCCGAAGTTCAACAGGTGGGCGTCGCCGCAGAGTTGGACGGTGATCCCGGTGTCGGGGAGGGCGCCGAGGTCGGCCGCCTGCACGGCGGCGGCGCCGCGCAGGTAGGCGAACGGGCTCTCGGCCATCCGCCCGCGGCGGATCGGCA
Source organism: Kitasatospora sp. NPDC002543 (assembly GCF_053594915.1). Lineage (NCBI taxonomy): Bacteria > Bacillati > Actinomycetota > Actinomycetes > Kitasatosporales > Streptomycetaceae > Kitasatospora > Kitasatospora sp. NPDC002543. Next base: position 43,438 of record NZ_JBSFWR010000027.1, read on the forward strand.
GCAGCTCGGCGACCCGGTCCTCGCACTGCCGTTCCAGCACGCCGAGCGGGTCGGGCCGGTCGGCGGCGGGGATCCACCGGCCGTGGGCGGAGCGGGAGACGCGGTCCCGGGCGGCCCGGCCGCGCCGGCGGCGTTCGGCGGGGGTGGACATGCGGCGGCTCCGTCCGTCGGCGACTGCTCCTCCGCACGTTAGACAGGAGTGCCGGAGGGCGCAGCGCGCGCCCTCCGGCACTCCGCCGTCCGGGTGATTCCGGCCCGGGTGATTCCCGCCCGGACGGTGCCGGTCCGGACGGTGCCGGTCCGAGCGGTGCCGTGCGCGCTCAGCGCACCGTGAAGTCCGCCATCATCGCCATGTCCTCGTGCTCCAGGTTGTGGCAGTGCAGCATGTACGCGCCCGTGTAGTCGGTGAAGCGCACCAGTACCTCCACGGCCTCGGCCGGGCGCAGGTCCACGGTGTCCTTCCAGCCCGCGTCGTACGGCCCGGGGTCCGCACCGTTGCGGCCGATCACCTGGAAGTGGTCCAGGTGGACGTGGACCGGGTGGTGGAGGTCGGTGGAGAAGCGCCAGAGTTCGACCGCGCCGAGGGCGGGTGTGGCGATGGTCCGGCCGGGTTCGTACGGGACGCCGTTGATGGTCCAGCCGTCGCCGCGGCTGCGCCGGAAGGTGAAGTCGCGGGTGGTGGTGGCGGAGGAGGCGTCCAGGGTCTCGACGGTGGCGAGCCGGTCGGGCACCGTCGCGTCGTCGGTGACCTGCTTCGCGGTGACGTCGAAGCGCATCACCTCGGCCGTCCGTCCGCTGCCGAAGCGGTTGACCAGCCGGACCTGGGTGCCGGGTGCGTAGCGGGAGAAGTCGACCACGACGTCGAAGCGTTCGGCGGGGGCGATCTCGATCCCGTCGTGCCGGACCGGGGCGGCGAGCAGGCCGCCGTCGGAGCCGATCTGGACCAGGGCACCGCCGCCGGCGGGCTGCGGGTCGAGTTCGAGCCGGTAGAGCCGGGCGTTGGAGGCGTTCAGCAGCCGCAGCCGGTAGCGGAGCCGGTCGACGTCCAGCCGGGGCCAGGGCGCGCCGTTGACCAGGATGACGTCGCCGAGCACGCCGTTGGCGTAGGCGGCGGTGACGCCCGGCTCGGCGAGCTGGGGGTCGGTGGCGGGGTAGCGGAAGGAGCCGTCGGCGGCGAAGGAGCGGTCGGTGATCATCAGCGGCAGGTCGCGCTCGCCGCGCGGCAGCGGCAGCGCGGCCTCCTCGTCGTCGTGCACGAGGTGGAAGCCGGCCAGTCCGCGCCAGACGCCGGGGCCGGTGAAGCCCATCCGGTGGTCGTGGTACCAGAGGGTGGCGGCGCGCTGCTTGCCGGGATACGTGTACGTGCGCTCGCCGGTGGCGGTCGTGCCCGCCGCGTGACGCATCCCCGGCATGCCCGGCATGCCCGCCATGCCCGCCATGCCCGCCATGCCCGCCATGCCCGCCATGTGGCCGGCCCGCTCGGCGGCGTCCGCCGAGGTGCCCACCGGCAGCAGCAGGTCCACCGGGTAGCCGTCGCTGTCGGCCGGGGTGTGGCCGCCGTGCAGGTGGGTGACGGAGGGCACCGGCAGCTCGTTGCGGTGCGTGACCACGGCCGTCCGCCCGGAGCGGGTGACCACGGTCGGCCCGGGGAAGCTGCCACCGTACGTCCAGGCCTCCGTCTTCACCCCGGGCAGGATCTCCAGCTGGGCGACCCGCTGGGTGATCTCGTAGTGGTCGCCCGTCCCGTCGGTGCGCACGGGCTGCAGTACGGTCGGCACCGGCAGCGCGGCCAGGAAGGCCTCCGGCAGGTCGAGTTCGCTGCTGAGCAGCTGCCCGGGCCGGCCCTCGGCGAGCAGCCGGGCGGCGGAGGGGACGGCGACGGCGGCCAGGGCGCCCGCGCCGAGGACGGAGGCGCCGATGCCCAGGAACCGGCGCCGGTTCACCGGGACACCTCGACCGGGCCGCCGGGGCGCGGCAGCCGTCCGCTGCCGTCCGGGCCGGCGACGATCCCGGCGTCCCGGGCGGGCAGCGGCAGCCGCCAGGCGCCGACCAGGCCGAACAGCACGCCGCTGACCAGCAGCACGCCGAGCGTGACGTGCACGCCGAGCGCCCGGGCGTAGCCGGCGGCGATCTGGCCGATGACGGCGACGGTGAGCAGGGCGGTGGTCCACAGCGGCCAGAGCGGGCCCCGGCCGGGCCACCGGACGGCGGCGGCCACCGCCAGCTGGACCACCACCAGGGTGCCCAGCATCATCGCGTTGCCCTCGTGGTCCTTGAGGGAGTCGTAGGTGCCGTTGAGGAAGCTGCCGGCCAGCATGACCTGGAGCAGTGCCAGCAGGGCCAGCAGGGTGGTGGAGGTGCGCAGCAGGATCAGCGGCCAGCGGGGGGCGGGGGCGGCAGGAGGACTGCTCATGTCGGGCTACTCTCTGCGTCGGCGGTCCGGCGGGGTGCGGCGAGAGCGTAACTGATCCGACGTCACCATCAGCCTCAATAATGGTCGTTGGACTATCATGTGGCCCCGATGCCGCCCGCTCGGGCCGTCGTTCTCACCCGAAGGAGGGGCGCCCTCGAGTCGTCCTTGAGTGCGCCCCTCCGGGGCCGGTCACGATCCGCCACCGGCCGGGGCCTCCGCGGCCCCGGCCGGTGGCCGGATCCCGCTACTGCCGCGCCGCGCCGAGCGTCGCCGGCCGGGTCCGCAGCAGGGCCCGGACCGGCACCCCGGTCGCCGCGAGGCAGAGCAGCACGGCTCCGACGGCCAGCGGCAGGGCGAGCATCGGCGGGACGTACGGGGCGGCGTTGGCCACGCCCCGGGTGACCGGCACCAGGGTGACCCCGGCGATCGCCGCGCCGACCGCCAGCCCGGTCGAGGCCACCAGCAGCGCCTCCCAGCGCATCATGCCGCGCACCTGGCGCCGGGTAGTGCCGGCCAGCCGCAGCAGCGCGACCTCACGACGCCGGTCCAGCACCGTCATCACCAGGGTGTTGGCGGCGCTGACGGCGGCGAACCCGCCGAGCACCGCGGCCATCACGGTGTTGGCCCAGCCGTTCAGCTCCAGGCTCTTGTCCGCCTGGGCGACGAACCCGGCCCGGTCGGTGACCGCGGCCCCGGGCAGGGCGCCCAGCCCGGCGGCCACCGCCGCCGGGTCGGCGCCCGGGGCGTCGGCGACCAGCACCTGGCTGTCGTACCCGGCGGTGACGTGCGCGGCCACCGCGGCCCGCGGCAGCAGTGCCTGGCCGACGCCGAGCCCGCGGTCGTACACCGCGACCACGGTGGGCCGTACGGCGGTGCCGTCGCCGAGCCAGAGCGGGACCTGGCCCCCGACCTTCGCGCCGAACTGGTCGGCCAGGGAGGAGCTCAGCGCGATGGTGTCGGGGCCGCGGCCGAGGTCGGCGAGCGTGCCGCTGCGCACGCCCAGGTCGAGCACCTTCGGCAGCCCGGCCGGGTCCCCCTCGACGCCCAGCACGGGCGCGGAGCCCAGCAGGCCGCCGGCCTTGATGACGACGCCGGTGCGCAGCACGCCGACGGCGGCGTCCACCCCGGGCACCCGGGCCGCGCGCTCGGCCGTCCCCGCGGGCAGACCGGGGCCGGTGGTGCCGATGACGTGGTCGGCGGTGACGCCGGCCCTGACGTTCTCGCCGGCGGTGTGGCGCACGGTGCTCTGGAGGATCAGCAGGGTGCCGCAGAAGGCGGTGACCAGGACGATCGGGGTGATCGCGGAGGCCAGTCGGCGGGCGTTGGCACGGGTGTTGTCGGCGGCCAGCGAGCCGGGCGCGCCGCCGGCCCGCAGCGGGGCGCCCAGCACCACGGCGGCCGCCCGGGCCAGCCAGGGGCCGAGCAGGGCTACGGCCAGCATGAAGCACATCACCACGCCGAGCGCGGTCTGGGCGGCCTTGGCGCCGTCGAGGGCGGTGGCGACGACGGCGGCCGCGCTGCCCCCCGCGACGAAGACCAGTCCGAAGGCGGTACGCACCCGGCCCGGGCGGGGCGGTTCGACGGCGGCCTCGCCGAGCGCCTGGGCGGCGCGCATCCGGGACGGCCGGCGGGCGGCCAGGGACCCCGCCGCCAGCGCGGAGAGGGTGCAGACGAGGACGGCGGCGAGCATCGGCAGCGGGCCGACGTCCAGCCGGACGCCCGCGGGGACGGCGCCGCGCTCGACCAGCTGGTCGAACCACCAGCGGGCGAGGGCGATCCCGGGCAGCGCGCCGAGCGCCGCGGCGAGCGGCGCGACCAGCACCGCCTCGGTGGCGATGGTGCGGCGGATCTGGCGCGGGGTCGCGCCGATGGCGCGCAGCAGGGCGAACTCTCGGGCGCGCTGGCCGGTGGCGAGGGCGACGGTGCTCATCACCACGAAGATCGCGGTCATGGCCGCGTAGCCGCCGAAGCTGCCGCCGATGCCCACCAGCAGGGTGCGGGCGTCGCCGAGGGCGGGTTGCTCGACCTCGCTCCGGTCGTCCCCGGTGAAGACCCTGGCGTCGTCGCCGACGGCCTGGCGGACCTGCGCGGCGAGCGCGCCGGGGCTCACCCCCTCGCGGGGCTGCACGGCGACGGCGTCGATCCGGCCGGGGTGGCCGGAGAGCCGGTCGGCGGTGGCGTCGGCGAACCAGGCGGTGGGGCCGGCCTGCTGGGCGGCGGCCAGGCCGGAGACCCGGTAGCTCGCGGCGCCGCCGGGCGCGGTGAGCGTGATGCTCGCGCCGGGCGCGAGCTTGGCGGCGCGCGCCGTCTCCGCGTCCAGCACCACCTCGTTCGCGCCGGGCGCGCGGCCCTCGACCAGGGTGTCGCCCGGCCCGGCGATGCCGAGCGCCGCGAAGCCCCGGCCGGTCAGGGCCGGCGACCGGTCGGTGGCGGGCAGCGGGAAGGCGGTGTCCGGGCGGGCGGCCGCGACCCCGGGCAGCGCGGCCAGCCGGCCGGCCAGCGCCGTGTCCGTCCGGGCCCGCTCCGGAGTGGCCTGCTCCACCGTCTCGGTGTCCTCGCCGACCTTCGTCCTGATCTTCACCGCCTGCTCGGCCGCGACCACCACCGGGGCGTCCGCGTACCGGGTGGGCTTGAGGCCCGCGGTCAGACCGGTCTGCATCAGCACTCCGCAGGCCGTCACCACGGCGGCGCCCAGCAGCAGGGCGACCAGGGTGCCCACGAAGGACGCGGGACGGAAGCGCACCGAAGCGCGCGCGAGTCCGTTGGTCACGCCGCCGCTCCCACCGGGCGGGCGGTCAGCGCGACCATCCGGTCCGCGACGGCCTGCGGCGTCGGGTGCGGCAGGTCGTCCACGACCGCGCCGGCGGCCAGGAACAGCACCCGGTCGGCGAAGGAGGCCGCCACCGGGTCGTGGGTCACCATCACCACCGTCGCGCCGAGCGAGTCCACGGCCTGGCGCAGCAGGGCCAGCACCTCGTGCGCGGTCCGGGTGTCGAGCGCCCCGGTCGGCTCGTCGGCGAACACCACGTCCGGACGGGTGATCAGCGCGCGGGCGATCGCCACCCGCTGCTGCTGGCCGCCCGAGAGCTGGCCGGGCCGCCGCCGGCCGTGCTCGCCCAGGCCAACCCGCTCCAGCAGCTCCCGCGCCCGGCCGCGGTCCTGGCGCTCCCCGGCCAGGCGCAGCGGGAGCAGCACGTTCTGCTCGACGGTCAGCGAGGGCAGCAGGTTGAAGGACTGGAAGACGAATCCGATCCGGCTGCGGCGCAGCTCGGTGAGCCGGTTCTCGCTCAGCGCGGTGATGTCCTCGCCGCCGAGCCGGACCTGCCCGGAGTCCGGGCGGTCCAGGCCCGCCGCGCACTGGAGGAAGGTGGACTTGCCGGAGCCGGACGGGCCCATCACCGCGGTGAAGCTGCCGCGGGCGAGCGCCAGGTCGATCCCGCGCAGCGCCTGCACCGCCGTCTCGCCGCGCCCGTAGCCGCGGTGCACCCCGCGCAGCTCGATCGCGGGCGCCGCCTGCGCGCCACCGCCGTACGGGGCCGTGCCGTACGGGGCCCCCGCGTACCCGTCCGCGTCGTACGGAGCGGCGCCGTGGTCGGCGCGGCCGTGGCCGTGTCCGTCAGGGCCGTACGGGTCCGTCCCGAACTCGTCGTTCCTGCGGCGGTCTTGGCGGCGTGCCATGGGGAGCCTTCCTTCGGTTCTGCGTCGCTCGTCGTCAACGTCTTCCAACCTAGGAGCGACGGACTCCGCGAACCATGCAGGCCACCGGCGGACCGATGGTGGGGTTATCCCCCCACCCGTTCGCCGGAAATCCCCAGGTAGGAGGCGTGCAGCTCGGCGAGCACCGGGTGCGCGGGGTCGAAGGCGGTGCCGTCCACGGCCGCCAGCGGACGCACCCCGACGCCCGCGTTCACCGCGAAGGCGGCGGAGAAGCGGTCCAGCCGGCCGACGGGCAGCGGCTCACGGGACTGCGGCCCCGAGTACGCGGCGGACAGCAGGGCCTCGGTGACGCCGGGCAGGCTCGGGCCCTGCGGCCAGACCAGCGCGTCCCCGGCCAGGAAGCCGACGTTCCAGGTCGCGCCCTCGACCACCAGGCCGTCCTCGCCGACCAGCAGCACGTCGTCGAACCCCGCCAGTTGGGCCTGCCGGCGATGGCGCACCAGACCGAACAGGCCGACGTGCTTCACCTCCGGAAGCTCCCGCCGGTAGGTCGCGGTGCGGACCCGCAGCGGGGCCGGCGCGGACGCCCCGGCCGGGCGGGTGGTCACCAGCAGGGCGGGCACCGCCGGGGCCGCGGGTCGCTCCAGGCCGAGCGCCGGGTCGTACACCGTGACCCGGACGATCACCGGCGCGCCGTCGGCGGGCAGCACCGCGCCGATCCGCTCCCGCACCGCCGCCCGGTCCAGCTCGGCGCCGAACAGCACCCGGCAGTCCCGGACCAGCCGGTCCAGGTGCAGCGACAGACCGCGCACCCGGCCCCCCTCGGCGCGCAGGGTGGTGAAGTGCCCGTAGTTGAGCAGCCCCAGCGCGGCCAGCCGCGCCGGGTCGGCGGGGGCGCCGTCGATCTCGATCTCAGCCATCCCCCGAGTCTGCCAGCAGCGGCGACGCCGACGGGCCCTGCTCCGGCAGCACGGCGCCCGGCAGCGCGGAGCCCGGCTGTACCGACCCCGGCAGCCCCGAACCGGGCAGCCCGGCGCCCGGCAGATCGGAGCCCGGCAGCGGCACCGGGCGGTACGGGCTCACCATCCGCCGGCCGGCCGCCCGGGCCTCCCGCTCGAACTCCTCGATCCGGTACGCCAGGCCCTCCGGCTCCCCGGCGTCCGACCAGCGCCACGCCTCCGACCACCACTGCGGGCCGCGCACCAGCGGCCGGCCGGCCAGCGCCAGGTACAGGGCCAGCGTGGAGCGGGCGTACGCGTGCACCCAGCCGTCGCAGCCCCGGTAGTCCGCCGTCTCGTCCAGCCGCAGCCAGCGGCCCTCCTGCCCGGCGGCCAGTATCGGCACCCAGCCGCCCGAGCGGTCCGCGACCAGCAGGAGCAGCCGGCCGTCCTCCTCCCGCACCCGGTGCCGGGGCAGTTGGGGCATCCGGGCGAAGGACAGCGAGCGCTTCCAGCCCACCACCCACAGGCCCCGGCGCAGGTAGTAGCGGACCGCCGGCTGCCAGCTCCAGTGCGCCTCCAGCCGGAACCCCGGCAGGCCCTCGGCGGTGGCCGCCGCGTACACCTCGTCCAGGGCGGCGGCGGCCAGGCCCCGGCCGCGCGCGTCCGGGGCGACGTAGAGGGAGGAGACGGCCAGCTGGCTCGGGCCCTTGGTCCAGTTGTCCACGGCGACGGTGCCCACGACCGTGCCGCCGTCGTCCTGGATCCAGTAGCGGCGCCGGTACAGCTCCCCGCCCGGCCACTCCCGGCCGCTCTCCCCGAGCCGCTCCCGCCACCCGCGCTCCGCCTGCGGCGCCAGCCCGTCCGGGTCCACCAGCTCGCCCAGCCCGCCCTCCACCAGGGACGCCAAGTCCCAGAGCGCGAACCGCCGTTCCTCCCCCGGCCCGGCCGCCCGCAGCCGCGGCCCCGCCGCCAGCCGGTCCTGCGCCCGCTCCACCGCCGCATCCCACGACCTCACCACACGGCGAGGATAGCGGTGCGACGGGGACGATCAGTAATCCGCCCGCCACCGAACGTCAGTACGGGCCGGGCGCCCGGGTTCCGGGCCGGACGGACCCGCCCGCCGCCCTGCCCGCCGCCCTGCCCGCCGTCCCGGTCGCCGCCCCGGTCGGCGCCCGGACCGAGGGGCCGGCGGCGTGACGGCACGGGGCTCCGCCGGGTGGCGACGGCCCACGGCGGCCCGCCGTACGGCCCACGGCCGCTCGGCCCGCGCCCGCCGCGGGCCACCGCAGAGGTAGGGAAAACCCGACCACGGGACTCGACTTGACCGTGATGACCCCGCCGGCCTGCGGCGATGCAATGAACGGGTGACGAAACGGGCGTGGTGGTGGTGCGGCGGGTGGCTGGCCGCGGCGGGGTGGGCGGGGGCGTTCCCGATGGTGTCCGGGCTCGGGCCGCACCGGAGTTGGGGGGCCTGGGCGGCCTGCGGGTACCTGCTCGCGGCGCTCGTCGCGGTGACGGCGCGGCGGCGCGGGCCCGGGCTGTCGGTGGCCGTCGCGGCCGTCGGGGCGGTGCTGGTGCCGCTGTCCGTGCTGGTGCTGAGCGGGCAGGGGCAGAGCGAGGTCGGGGTGATCGAGCGGTCCGGGTCGCTGCTGCTGCACACCGGCACGCCGTACCTGGACGGTCCGCGGACCGTCGCGGAGTACGACCCGTACCTCCCGGGGATGGCCCTGCTGGGCCTACCCCGGGCGCTGTCGGGCGGCTCGCCGCTGGGTGACGCCCGGCTCTGGTGCGCGGCGGTGTTCCTGGTCTGCGTGCTGCGGACGGTGCCCGCCGGGCGCCGGCTCGGTGCCGCCGCGCTCGTCGCCTCGCCGGTGGTCGCGCTGCCGCTCTGCGTCAGCGGGGTCGACCTGCCGCTCACCGGCCTGTGCCGGCTCGCCCTGGTCCGTGCCGCCGAACGGCGGCCGGTGGCGGCCGGGTTGGCGCTGGCCGCCGCCTGCTCGCTGAAGTGGACGGCCTGGCCCGCGCTCGCCGTGGTGGCCGCCCTGCTGGCGGCCTCCGCCGGTCGGCGCGCCGCGCTGCGCGGGACGGCCGTCGCGGTGGGGGCGGCGGCGGTGGCGGTGCTGCCGGTGGCGCTGCGCGCGCCGGGCCCGCTGGTGGAGCAGGTGTTCGCCTTCCCCATCGGGCGCGGCCGGCTGGCGACCCCGGCCGCCAGCCCGCTGCCCGGGCGGCTGCTCGCCGATCTCGGCCCGGCCGGCTGGTACGTCTCCGTCGGCCTGCTGCTGCTCGCCGGACTCGCCGTCGGGGCCTCCCTGTTCGTCCGCCCGCCCCGCACCGCGGCCGCCGCGGCGCACCGGCTGGCCCTGGGGCTGTCGGCGGCCTTCCTGCTGGCGCCCGCCGGGCGGTTCGGCTACCTCGCGCTGCCGCTCGTCCTCGTCCTCCTCACGTTCCCGCCCTCCACTCCGAAAGGCCTGCCATGGGCACCACCCTCGTCGTCACCAACGACTTCCCGCCGCGCCAGGGCGGCATCGAGACCTTCGTCAAGGCCATGGCCGACCGCGTCCCCGGCCACGACGTCGTGGTCTACACCTCGGCCGAACCCGGCGCGGAGCGCCACGACGCCACTCTCCCCTACCCGGTGATCCGCGACCGCGCCCGCACGTTGCTGCCGACCCCGCGGGCCACCCGCCGGGCCGCGGAACTGGCCCGCGCCCACGGCTGCGACCGGGTCTGGTTCGGCGCCGCGGCCCCGCTCGCCGCGATGGCGCCCGGCCTGCGGCGGCTGGCCCCGGGCGTCCGCCGCACCGTCGCCACCACGCACGGCCACGAGATCTGGTGGGCCCGCACCCCGGGCGCCCGCGCCGTGCTGCGCCGGATCGGCCGCGGGACGGACGTGGTGACGTACCTCGGCGCCTACACCCGGGCCCGGATCGCGCCCGCGCTCGGGCCGGACGCCCAGCTGGCGCGCCTGGTGCCGGGGGTCGACCCGTCGGTCTTCCGGCCCACGGCCGCCGGGGGCCCGGCGACCGCCCCGGTGGTGCTGTGCGTGGCGCGGCTGGTCCCGCGCAAGGGCCAGGACGTGCTGATCCGCGCGCTGCCCGCGATCCGCCGGGCCGTCCCCGGGACGACCCTGGTGCTGGTCGGCCGGGGCCCGGACGAGAACCGGCTGCGGGGCCTGGCCCGCCGCCTCGCCGAGCCGGGCGGCGTGGTGTTCGCCGGGGGCCTCGACCACGCCGGGACGGCCGTCCACTACGCCGGGGCGGACGTCTTCGCGATGCCGTGCCGCACCCGCCGGCTGGGCCTGGAGGCCGAGGGCCTGGGCATCGTCTTCCTGGAGGCGGCCGCCGCCGGGCTCCCGGTGGTGGCCGGCCGCTCCGGCGGTGCCCCGGACACCGTCCTGGACGGTGTCACCGGGACGGTCGTCGACGGCCGGTCCCCCGCCGCCGTGGCCGCCGCCCTGACCCGGATCCTGCTCGCCCCGCCCGCGGAGCGGGCCCGGATGGGCGCGGCGGGGCGGCGCTGGGCCGAGGAGCACTGGACCTGGGAGGCCTCGGCGCGGCGGCTCACCGAGCTGCTGGACCCCGCCCTGCCCCTGCCCGACGCGGCCGCCCCGGAGGCTCAGGACACCCGGGGCGCTCAGGCCGGCCCGGACGCTGCGGATGCCGCACCCGCCGCCGCGGGCGCCACGGACGCCACGGCGGCCCGGGTCACTCCGGCTGCCCGCGCAGGTGCCTGACCAGTCGGGCGATCGCGGCCGCCCCGCCGTTGGCGTGGACCGCCGCCACCCAGTTCCGCGCCTGGCCCGGCAGGTCGTCCCGGCCCGGGCAGGAGAAGCTGAACAGCCAGACGTGGGCGGCCACGTCGCGCTCGGGCAGGGCCCGCCACTCCTCACCGCCGGCCGCCGTCAGCACGTCCTGGCAGGCCGCCAGCGCCTGGTCACCGTCGCCCGCCCACTCCTGCCTCAGCCACAGCAGGAAGTTGGCCTGGGCCGTCGTGTTGTCGTCCTTGGTCGCCTCTCCCTTGAGCAGCCGGTTGACGATCGCGCTCTGCGGTTCCCGTGTCCTCGCCATGCCGCCATCGTTCCGGCACCGCGACCGCCCTGACAAGGGGGTCGGCCCTGCGCGGGCCGCCCCCGCCGCTCCCCCGTCACGCCCCCCGCAGGTGCGCCAGCACCGCGAGCACCCGCCGGTTGCCCTCCGTCGGGTCCAGGTCCAGCTTCATGAAGATGTTCCCGCAGTGCTTCACCACCGAGGCCTCGGTGATGCTCAACCGGCCCGCCACGGCCTGGTTGTTGAGGCCCTCGGCCATCAGCGCGAGCACCTCCCGCTCGCGCGGGGTGAGGCGGGCCAGCGGACGGTCCGCGGACTGGCCGCGCAGCAGCACCCGGACCACCTCGGGATCGATCACCGTCTCCCCGTCGGCGACCCTCCTCAGCGCGTCCAGGAAGTCCGCGACATCACCGACCCGGTCCTTCAACAGGTAGCCCAGACCGGCCGGTTGGGCTCCGGCGGCGGCGAGCAGCCGGGTGGCGTACGGGGTGGCCACGTACTGGGAGAGGACCAGCACGGGCAGGCCGGGGTGGCGCTCGCGCAGCGCGAGGGCCGCGCGCAGTCCCTCGTCGGTGTGGTCCGGGGGCATCCGGACGTCGGTGACCACGATGTCCGGCCGGTCGGCGTCGACGGCCGCGGCGAGCGCCTCGGCGTCGCCGACGGCGGCGGTCACCCGGTGGCCGCCGAGGGCGAGGAGTTCGACCAGTCCGGCGCGCAGCAGCACCGCGTCCTCGGCGATCACGACCCGGAGCACGGGACCTCCAGCCGCAGCGTCGTCGGGCCGCCCGTCGGGCTCGTCACCATCAACCGTCCCTTCAGCAGTGCCACCCGGTCGGCGAGTCCGGCCAGTCCGGCCCCGGCGGCCGGGTCCGCCCCGCCGCGGCCGTCGTCGGTCACCTGGACGACCAGCCGCCCGCGAGAGACCCGCCCGTGGACGGTGATCGCGCCGGCACCGCTGTGCTTGGCGGCGTTGGTGAGCGCCTCGGTGACGGTGAAGTAGGCGGTGGTCTCCACGGACGGGTGCAGCCGCTCCGGGAGGTCGATGTCGGTGGCCACCGGGATCGGGTGCCGCAGCGCGACCTCGGCGACGGCGGCGGCGAGCCCGTGGTCGGTGAGCACCTGCGGGTGGATGCCGCGCACCAGTTCGCGCAGCTGCTCCAGCGCCTGCCGGGCCTCGCCGCGCGCCCGGGTGACGAGCTCCGCCGCCCGGCCGTCCTGGCCGCGCAGCTCGTACTCGGCGAGCCCGAGGGTCATGCTGAGCGCGACCAGCTGCTGCTGCGCGCCGTCGTGCAGATCGCGCTCGATCCGGCGCCGCTCGGCCTCGAAGGCGTCGGCCAACCGGGCGCGGGAGCGGGTGAGTTCGAGCACCTGGCGGCCGAGGTCGTCCTCCCTGGGCCCGAGCAGGAAGCGGGCCAGCGCCACCTCGGCGACGGTCAGCAGCGCCCCCGTGTAGGCGCAGAGCAGCAGGCCGGCCAGTCCGGCGGCGGAGAACGGCAGCGCGGCGAGCGGACCGGGAACGGCGTGCCCGGGGATCAGCATCACGGTCTCCGGCGCGAGCGCCCACACCACCAGCGGGGCGAGCGCGTAGAGGCCGGAGAGCACCAGCAGCACGGTGAACCCGAGCGAGGCGGCGGCCAGGACGGTCGAGGCGAGCACGGCGTGGGCGAGTTCGCGCCGGGTGGCCCGCTCGCGCAGCCGGGTACGGACCCGGGCGCGCCGGCCCGCCCCGGGCAGGCTGCGGTGCGGGTCGGGCAGCGGGACCGGCTCGACCAGCCGCAGCCGCCACCGGGCCACGGTGGCGGTCGGGATCCCGATGAGCGCCAGGGCGACCAGCACCGGCATGCCGACGCCGACCACCCACAGGCCCAGGCCGAGCACCAGGAGCACCACGAGGACCATCAGCAGCAGCGGCCCGAGCAGTGCGCTGCCCAGCAGGTACGCCCAGCAGCGCGGCACCCAGGAGGTGAAGGGGAAGCGCAGCGGGTGCGCCCACAGCGCCTCGCGGACGGCCGACGGCTGCGGCTCCTCGCCGCTCCCGCCGTCCTCGGCGCCCTCGCCGTTCCGGTCTCTCCCCCCGCTCACCCGTTCACCCTAACCGACCGGCTGACGGCCCTTCGGGGCCGGAACCCGGGCCCGGCGCGGCCGGGTCAGGGCGACGGCCGCGATCACCAGCACACCGCCGGCCAGGGCGTTCCAGCCCACCGGCTCGTGCAGGAGGGCCGCGCCGAGCGCCGTCGACCAGAGCGGCATCACATAGGTGACGGCGGAGGCGACCGTCGGCCCCGCGCCCCGGACCAGCGACAGGTTGAGCAGGTACGCCAGGCCGGTGCCGACCATGCCGAGCACCAGCAGGGCGAGCGCGGGGCCCGCGCCGGGCCACCGCGGGGCGCCCGCGGCGAACGGCGCGACCACGGCCAACTCGGCTGCGGCGCAGGTGACCTGGAGCGCGGAGAGGGTGGTCACCGACTCCGGGCGGCCGGACAGGAAGCGGCGCAGGTAGGCGAAGCCCGCGCCGTAGCAGCAGGCGGCGGCCAGGCAGGCCAGCGCACCGGTGGTCGCCCCGGCGCCGAGGCCGCGCCAGACCCCGAGCACGGTGAGCACGCCCAGGAAGCCGAGCCCGAGGCCCGCCAGCCGGCGGACGCCCGGACGGCGCTCCTCGGGGACGGTCAGCACCGCGAACAGCAGGGTGAACAGCGGGGTGCTCGCGTTCATCACCCCGGCGAGCACCGAGCTGACCCTGGTCTCGCCGAACGGGAAGAGGGTGAACGGCACCGCGTTGAGCAGCACCGCCACCACCGCCGAGTGCCCCCACAGCACCCGGTCGCGCGGGGCCCGCTCGCCGCGCACCACGAGGATCGCCCACAGGGTGGCCGCGCCCAGCAGGCAGCGCCACAGCGCCACCCAGAGCGGCGGCGTCCCCGCGTCGACCGCCACCTTGATCAGGGCGAAGCTCGCGCCCCAGATAGCCGACAGGGCCGCGAAGCCCGGCATCCAGCGCCGCACCCCCACCACCTCCGTTCCGTCTCCGTCCGACCTCTCCGCGCCGACGCGCCCCGGTGATCCGGGCCGTCGGCTGGACAGAGCGTGGCCCGGCACCGGAGCATGAGTCCAACAAGTGACAGTGCATCCGCGATGAGGAAGTCTCATGACCTCGGACGTCAACCTGGCCCAGCTCAGGGCACTGGTCGCGGTCGCCGACACCGGCGGCTTCGGCGCGGCCGCCGACGAACTGGGCATCAGCCAGTCCGCGGTCTCACACGCCGTCGCCGCGCTGGAGCGGAACCTCGGCGCACCCGTGCTGTGGCGCGGCACCCCGTGCCGCCCGACCCCGCTGGGCGAACAGGTCCTGCCGCACGCCCGGACCGCCGTCGCCTCGGCCGCCGCCGTCCGCGCCATCGCCACCCGGCACTCCGGCGGGCCGACCGGCACCGTGCGGCTGGCGGCGCCGACCACCGTCTGCCAGGCGCTGCTGCCCGGTCTGCTGAAGGACTGGCGGACGGCCTACCCGCAGGTCACCGTCCGGATCTTCGAGGGCGAGGACGAGGAGCTGGCGGCCTGGCTGGAGGCGGGCACGGTGGACGCCGCCGTCCTGGTGGACGCCGGACCGCTCCCGCCCGGCGCGGTCGCCCTCGGCGCCGACTCGATGCACGCGCTGCTGCGCCGCGACCACCCGCTCGCCGGCCAACCGACCGTCCATGTGGCCGAGTTGGAGGACGACGACTTCCTGCTCTCGGAGGGCGGCTGCGAGCGCCAGATCCGCGAGGCCTACCGGCGGGCCGGCGCCCGCTTCACGCCCCGGCACCGCATCCGCGACCTCAACACCCTGATCGGCATGGTGCACGCGGGCGTCGGGGTCTCGGTGATGCCCGCGCTGGCCCGGACGATGCTCCCGGCCGACTGCGTCCTGGTCCCGATCCGGCCCGCCGTCCACCGCACGCTGACCCTGACCGGCCCGACCGGCCGCCCGTGGTCCCCGGCCGTCAGCGGCCTGCTGGCGGGGGTGGCCGCCGCGGCCCTCGTCGGAGCCTGACCGGCCATCGGGAGGGGCCTGAGCGGCAGTACCGGGGGGCCTGACCGACCGCACCGGGGGCCGACCGACCGCACCGGCTCCGGAGCGGGCAGGCCTTGACCTCTTTGGGGTTGACCGCCCTTCCAAGACAGGTCTATACCAGTGAGGACCTTCGGCAACCACCCGCCGCCGACGGCCCGTTCGGCCGTCACGCCACCCCCACACCCGGCGTGACCAGGCCTGCTTCCGCCACGTCCGGAGCGACCAGGCCCCCTCCCCCACCGCCGTTTCCTGGAAAGGCCTCCGATGGAACGCGCTCTTCCCCCGCAGCACCCCGCGCCCGCCCCCCGCAGACGCCGCGCCGCACTCGCCGTGGCCGGCGTGCTCGGCCTGGTCGCCGGCGGCGTCGCCGCCCTGGCCGGCACCGGCTCCGCCGCCGCGGACACCACCGGCGCGGCCACCGCTGCCGCCGGGCTCGGCAGCAACTGGTACGCCTCGGCGCCGTACCTGATGCCCGAGGACAACAGCCCGCCGGACGCCGCCGCCGTCATGGACGCCACCGGCCAGAAGGCCTTCCAGCTGGCGTTCATCCTGGCCCAGGGCAACAGCTGTTCGCCCGCCTGGGGCGGCACCTCCCCGATCGACACCGACACCACCATGCCGAGCGTCATCCAGACCGTCCGCGGCAAGGGCGGGGACGTCTCGGTGTCGGTCGGCGGATACGGCGGCACCAAGCTCGGCCAGGTCTGCGGCACCCCCGAGGCGACCGCCGCCGGGTACCAGAAGGTGATCACCAAGTACGGCCTCAAGGCGATCGACTTCGACCTGGAGGAGCCGGAGTACGAGAACACCGCGGCCATCCACAACGAGATCGGCGCGGCGAGGATCCTCCAGCAGAACAACCCCGGCCTGTACGTCTCGATCACCACCGCCGGGACCAACGCCGGCACCGGCTGGTTCGGCACCCAGATGCTCAACGAGGCCAAGTCGCAGGGGTTCACACCGGACAACTACTCGATCATGCCGTTCGACGGCGGCTTCAACGGCGCCGCGGCGCAGACCGACGCGCTGGTGAAGTTCAACCAGATCCTGCAGACCACCTTCGGCTGGAACGAGGCCACCGCGTACGCCCACGAGGGTGTGTCGATGATGAACGGCCGCACCGACGCCGCCGAGTACTTCCACCAGTCCGACTTCCAGACCGTGCTGGACTTCGCCACCGCGCACGGCCTGGCCCGGTACACCTACTGGTCGGTCAACCGGGACCGCCAGTGCGCGGGCAACGTCGACCCGGGGCTGTCCGGCTCCTGCTCCAGCGTGGTGCAGAACGACTGGGACTTCACCAGGTTCACGGTGAAGTTCGCCGGGGCGACCCCGCCCACCACTCCGCCCACCACCCCACCGACGACGCCCCCGACCACGCCTCCGACCACCCCGGGCAGCTGCACCGCCCCGGCGTGGAACGCGGGCACCACCTACAACGGCGGCGCCAAGGTCTCGTACAACGGGCACAACTACCACGCCAAGTGGTGGACGGTGAACGAGGTGCCGAGCGCCGGCGGCCAGTGGGGCGTCTGGGGCGACGACGGGCCCTGCTGACGGTTCCCGCCCCCGGGGCGGGTGGGGTCCGGGGTCATCGCGCCCCCGGGCCCCGCCCGCCTCCACGGGTCCCGCGGAGGCGGGACCCGCCTCACTCCCCGGCGAGCCGCTCCCGCAGCTCCGCCAGCACCTCCGCCGCCTCCGGCAGCCCGGCCGCCTCGCAGCGCGCGATGCCCGCGGTCAGCCGGGCCACCGCCGCGTCGACGCGGCCGAGGTCGCTGCCCTCGATCAGCGCGGCCAGCCGGACGGCCTCGGCCCGCGGCGTCTCGGCCCGCTCGACGCCCGCCCCGTACTCCGAGATGGCCCGCTCGACCTCGGCCAGCGCCTCCTCGTACCGCCCCGCGACGGCCAGTGCGCGCGCCCGCTCGTAATGCGAACCTCCGCGCAGGTACCAGGAGTTGTACTCCTCGCCGCGCCGCTCGGCCGCCTCGCCGACCGCGTCGGCCTCGGCCAGCAGGGCGAGTGCGGACGCCAGCCCCTCCTCGCCCTGCTCCCGTGTCGTCAGCCGGGCCAGTTCCCGCAGGGTAGCGGCCAGCTGGTCCACCTGCGGGGCCTTTCCGTGCGCCTCGCGGGCGCGGGCCAGCGCCGCCTCGGCGGCGTCCCAGCGCTCGGCCCGGGCGAGCGCCAGGGCGGCCTCGCAGGCGACCATGGTGTGGGTCTCCTGATCCTCCCAGCCGGCCACCAGCTCGGCCAGCCGCAGGTACTCCTCGGCGGCGTCCCGGTGCTCCTCCAGCTCGGACAGGCCCCGGGCGAGGTCCAGCCGGGCCTGGGCGAGCATCCGGACGTCCAGCCGCCCTGCGGACGGGTCCAGCAGCACCGACTCCAGCACGGCCACCGCGTCCGCCGCCCGGCCGGAGTCGCGCAGCACGTCGGCCAGCTGGATCCGCACCTGGGCGGCCTCCTCGACCGCCTCGGCGCCCTTGCGGTCGTAGCGCGCGGCGGCCTCCGACAGCGCGCGGACCGCACCGCCGAGGTCCCCGGTCCGCAGGCAGGAGTGGCCGAGCATCATGTACGTCGGCGCGTACGGGTAGGAGTCGTCGCCCCAGCGCACGGCCTCCGCCAGTGCCCGGTGGAACACCTCGACCGCCTGGCCCGGCTCGCCGCCCTGCAGCAGTACCTGGCCCAGCAGGCCGAGCACCCGCGGCGTGTGCCAGGGCAGCTCGGCGGCGTCCAACTGGGCCAGCACCTCGCGCAGTTCGGCCTCCGCCTCGGCCAGGCGGCCGCCCCTCGCGGCGATGTCGGCGGTGTACTGCCGGGAGGTCGCGGCCCGCCGCTCGGAGCCGAGCTCCACGGCCGCCCGCCGGTAGGACCCGGCCGCCGCCGCGAAGCGCTCGGCCACCTCGGCGGGGGGCTCGGGCAGCGCCTCGGACAGGTCGTGGTGGGCGGCGTAGGTGCGGGTCTGCAGCACGATCAGGTAGTCGTCGTCGGTCAGTTCGCCGAGCGCGCGCAGCTCCTCGGCCCGGGTCAGCGCCGCGTCGAGGGCCGCCCAGTCGGGCCGCCGGCCGGCCTCGCCACCTCCGCCTCCGCCTTCGCCTTCGCCTCCGCCGTCCGTGCCCGCGTCGTTCCCGCCCCCGTCGTTCCCGCCCCCGCCGCTCTCGTCCAGGTCCGCGATCAGCGTCCGGGTGCGGCACATCAGCGCCGGCCCGGCCAGCCCCGCCGCTTCGAACAGCTCGGCGGCGGCCAGCAGCCCGGCCTTGCCCTCCTCGTACGCGTCCCGCTGGAGCGCCTCGTGGGCACGCTGCTCGGCGAGTTCGGCGCGCAGCCGCTCGGGGCCGCCCAGCTCGGCGTTCTCCGGGTGGACGAAGCCCTCGGCGCCGGCCCGCTCGGCGACCCGCTTCCACAGCCGGTCGGCGTCCGGGTGGCCGAGCACCTCCAGCTCGCGGGCCCGTAGCACCAGGGCGGTGAAGTCCTCGGGCTCCGGCTCGGCGGCCCGGCGCGGTGCGGCGGGCGCGGCGGCCGGGGCGGCGGACAGCCCGGACGCGGCGGCGGCCCGTACGCCCAGCGCCAGCGGCTCGGCGAGCAGCGGCTCGACGGCCAGCCGGGCGCGCCGGGCGGCGCCGACCGCGTCGGTGCCGTTGCGGGCGTCGAAGCGGGCGGCCAGCGCGTCGGCCTCGGTGCGCAGGTGGGCGAGCAAGGAGCCGACCGTCCAGGTCCGGCCGGCCGGACCGCTGACCGCGAGGTCGTCGTGGCCGGCCCGGGCGAGCAGGGCGACCAGCACCTCGACGCCGGTCAGGAAGCCCAGCCGGGCGGCGGGCTCGCCGGTGACCGCGAACAGGTCCCGGTTCTCGGCGAGCAGCTCCAGGCCGCGCGGCTCGTTGCCGGACAGCGCGCAGAACTCGATGTGCAGGCCGACGGCGTCCAGCATCGCGGCCTTGCCCCGGGCGTAGCGGTAACCGGCGAGGTGACCGGAGCGGGCCTCGTCCAGCCGGCCCTGGCGCAACTGCGCCAGCAACGCGGTGGCCTGGCTGAGATGGGGCTCCTGCTCGCAGCCGCTGCGGCCGTCCAGCACCGGCGTGAGCACCTTCAACGCCCGGGCGTCGTCCCCGGCGGCGAGGAAGTGCTCGGCGCGGGCCCGGGTCTCACAGGCGTGGCAGTCGCTCAGCTCGGAGCGCGGGCGGGCCGCCCACAGCTCGTAGGCGTCCTGCACGCCGATGCCGGTCTGCGCGGCCAGGTGGTAGCGCTGGGCGTAGTACGGCTGGAGGTCGTGGCCGGCCGCGCGGTAGCGGTCGCGCAGCTCGGTGTGCCAGCGCCGGATCGCGGCGAGCGGGACGTCCGGGTTGTCCTTGAGCGCGTCGGCGACCCACTTGAAGCGCCAGAGCACCTGGTGCCGGGCCCACTCGCCGAAGCCGTCCGGGTCGGTGTCCCAGAGCTTGAGGATGCGGGCGAAGACGACCGGGCTCTTGCCGCGCTCGCCGTCGTACTCGTAGGCCTCCATCAGCTCCAGCAGGGCCATCGAGCGGACCTTGGTGTCGTCGAACTGCTCGGCGGCGTCGACGAGTTCCTCGGCGGTGACGGTCCTGGTCCGGCCGTACGGGCGGGCGTCGTTCTCGCGCAGCGCGGCCATCACCGCGTCGGGGGTGTCCAGCATCACGCGTCCTTCTCGCCGTCGGAGCTCCCGGCGTCCGGGTTCCCGCCGCCGACGTTCCCGCCGCCGGGCTTCCCGCCGCCGACGTTCCCGCCGCCGCGGGAGCCCGCCGCGCCGGCCGCCTCGTGGCCGAGCATGGCGTGGTCGAGCAGGCTGATGAACGAGCGGTTGAGCAGCGCGGACTCGCTGGCCTTGAGCGGGCGGCGGGTCATCAGCACGGCCTGCCCGTACAGCGCCTCGACGGCGGTGACGGCCAGCTCGCGGCTGGTGACGGTGGCGGCGCGGCGCACCAGCGGGTTGAGGTGGTTGAGCACCAGCTGGGCGCGGGGCGCCTCGGCGCGCAGCGAGCCGAGGATGTCGGCCCACAGGCCGTCGGCCTCGTCGGCGAGCTGGGCCCGGGTGCGTTCGTGCCGGGCCTCCCGGTTGTCGAGCAGCAGGGCGGGCGCGTTCGTCGGGTGGAAGCTGCGCAGCGCGACGTCGCAGTCGAACCGGCCGACCACCTCGCGGGCGATCGCCAGGAAGGCGTTGGCGGCCAGCTCGGCGGCCGGGTCGACGGTGTCCAGGTGCGCGGTGACGGTGCCCGGGTCCAGGTCGGAGACCGAGACCCCGGGGCGGATCTCCGGCAGCCGGTGCACCAGGTCGTGGTCGTAGGTGTAGCCGCCGTTGACGACGCCGAGCCCGGCCGCGCCGGCGATCGGCGCGACCTGCCGGAACTCCTCGACCGTCCGGGTCACCAGCACCACCGGGTGGCTGCGGGCGAACTCGTCCAGGGTGACGTTGCCGTCGGTGGTCTCGAACGGCAGCCAGGGCAGCATCATCCGCAGCAACTCGTCGTCGTAGCGGGCGAGTTCCTTGACGGCGAGGTGGTGGACGGACAGGAAGCGGTGCAGCAGCGCCGGATCGCTCGCGGACAGGCCGGTCAGCCAGTCGCGGATCCGGGCGCCGAGCGCGTCCCGGACGGCGGCCAGGGTCTCGTCTGCGTACAGGCCCTCACGGGAGGCCGTGGGACGCAGCCCGTCGGTGTCGACGACGCAGCGGACGAAGAACGCCCAGTCCGGCAGCAGTTCGTCGGCCTGGTCGGAGAGCAGCATGCCCTTGAGGTGCACCCGGTGGCCGTTGCGGCGCGAGGGCGGGGCGGCGTCCGGCAGCACGTACGCGACGCCGCGCAGGCCGACCAGGGGCAGGTCCAGCTCGATGGTGTCGAGCGGGGCGAAGTCGAAGGCGGCGCGGCAGTACTCGGCGAGCGCGTCGCGCTTGGCCGACGGGGAGGCGTGACGCTCGGCCCACGGCGGGGTGCGGTTGACCCGGTGCCGGGTGCCGCTCCCGTCGATCACGGTGACGTCGTGGCGCAGCAGGCTGCCGAAGTCCCGGGCCAGGGTGAGGACCCGGCCGGGGCGGGTCCACTCGGCGGCGTCGGCGCGCGGGGCCAGCGTGACGGTGGTGCCCGGCTCGGGCTTGGCCGAGGCGGGCAGGGTGCGGATGGTGTAGCTGCCGTCGGAGCTGCCGCGCCACTCGATCGCCGGGGCGTCCGGGGTGGCGGCGGAGCGGGTGACCACGGTGATCTCGTCGGCGACCACGAAGCAGGCGAGCAGACCGATGCCGAACTGGCCGATGAAGTCGCCGCGGGCCCGGGCCAGCCCGGCGCCGTCGAGCCGGCCGTCGGCGTCGCGCTTGGAGCTGCGGCCGATGGTGGCGAGGAAGGTGTGGACGTCCTGCTCGGTCAGGCCGATGCCGGTGTCGGTGACGGACAGTTCGTCGTCGGCCCGGACGGTGATCGTGGCCGGCGCCTCCGGGTCCAGGGCGCGGCGGGCGGAGATTGCGTCCACGGCGTTCTGCAGCAGCTCGCGCAGGTAGACCCGCGGGCTGGAGTAGAGGTGGTGGGAGAGCAGGTCCACCAGGCCGCGCAGGTCCACCTGGAAGGTGTGCGCACTCGTCGGGTTGTCGGTAGGGGACACCGGAGGCTCTTTCGATCGCGGGGTGGATGAACGGGGTGGATGAACGGTGGCGGCTGGGCGGTCGTGGATGAACGGGGCCGCTGGGCGGTGGTGGCTGGACGGTGATGGGAGCGGGAACGGCGGCGCCGGGCGCCTCAGCGCCAGTGCGAGGCGCAGCGGTCGCGGTGGGCGCGGAAAGCCTTGACCGGATCGCCCGCCAGGTAGTACCAGGGCGACTCGGTCACGACGCCGTCCAGCGCGTCGAACAGCAGCCGCGCGGTCTTGGGCTGGTCGGCGAGGGAGAAGGCCATCGCGAAGGCGTTGAAGCTCGCCTGCCAGCCCCGCGCCGGCGTGAAGTCGGGGTGCAGGACGGACCGGAAGGCCGCCTCCTGCAGGCTGCCCACCACGGCGGGACTGGTCAGGTAGGCGTTGTCCTCGCCGTCCGGGAGGGCCAGCCAGTGCTCCAGGTGCGCGAGGGCCACCAGCTCGCCGAGGTGGCTGCCCTCGGGGGCCGCGAGCATCACGGAGCGGGCGAACCCGTGCATCTCCTCGTGCGAGCCGCCCCACTTGGCGCTCAGCTGCTGCAGCCGGGTCCGGTGCGAGCCGGCGTCCCCGGGTGCCCGGCGCACGGCGGCCTCGAAACGGCAGCCGGCGATCTCCTCGCCGAGCGAGGCCCCCATGGCGCTGCGCTGCAGGAAGCTCCAGGGGGCGTGCCAGGTGGGCTCGCGCTCGGCGACCTCCAGCAACTGTTCCTCGGCGGTGTCCAGCCGCTCGTGGAACACCCTCCAGCGCTCCTCGGTGACGTCCTTGGCCCGGGCGCCGGTGCGGGCCTCCCAGCCCCAGGACACGTGCCGGGCGCCGGACAGCAACAGCAGCAGCGTGTCGTCCGGGGTGTCGGCCAGCGCCCGGCCCGTCCACTGCTCGACCCGGGGCACGGCGGATATCGCCCCGACGAGGAAGGAGCGCTCGGCGTCGTCGGCGGCGGCCAGCGCCGGGCGCAGGTCGGCCCAGTCCCCGTGGGCGGCCTGGCGGAGCGCCAGGCGCACCGAGGCGTCCCCGTACGCCGGGTCGAGCCGCGGCTCGCCGCCACCGGCGGCAGCGGGCTCCCCGGTGCCCCGGCGGCCGAAGCCGAACCCGCGGCGCGCGGCGCCGCCCTGCGCGCCCTCCCCGCCGGAGCGGCGTCGGAACAGCGGCATGTCTGGCCCCCTCGAACGTCATCGGCATCTTTCGCATGGCCGCACAGTGGCCACGAGATAGGTACATATCACGGTCGACTGACATCCGTTTGTCCAGCCCAGGGCCCCGCCCGTGCGGGGAGTCCCCCGGCCCGGGCGGGGAGGGTGCCCGGCCTGCCCGGGCGGGAGGGTGCCCGGCCTGCCCGGGCGGGAGGGTGCCCGGCCTGCCCGGGCGGTGGCGTCTCAGGCGAGGCCGGGACCGGCGTCCGGCGTCTTCCCCGCCTGCGCCTGCTCGATCCGCTTCACCAGCATCACCGCGAACCGCCGCGTCGCGGCCAGGTCCACCGGACCGCCCTCGCTGGTCACGCTCGCCACCACGGTGCCCGAGCGGACCACGATGCCGATGCCCTCGCCCTCGGCCAGCGGCCCCTGGAAGGCCTGGCTCTCGCTACCCAGCGCCGGGGTGTCGACCTTCTTGAACGCCCCGGCGGAGTACGAGGCGTAGTTCTCCTTCAGCCGCTGCATCGCCGCGTCCCGACTGGGCAGGGTGTCCACCAGGAAGCGGACGACCGAGTCCCCCGAGGAGAACCGGACGGACCCGCTCAGCGGCTTGCCCGCGCAGGCGGCGGCAGCGGAGCCGGCGCAGGTGACCTTGTGGTCCGCGGTGTCGACCTTCCGCTTCTCCTCCTCCCACCCGGCCATCGCCGCGGCGTCCGGCAGCACCTGCCCGACCACCTTGTCGTCCAGCAGCGCCGCCTCCAGGTCCCCGTGCGGCACCTCCGCGGCGGCCGGCGCCGGCGCCGAGGCCGCCCCGGGGGCGGGGGCGGACGCGGCCACCGACGCCCCGTCGACACCCGCCGTCGCCGGAGCCGTCGCCGCCGGAGCGGCCGCCGAAGCCGAGGCACCCGCGGACGGGGCCGTGACCGTGGCCGGAGCCGCCGCCCCGCCGGCACTCTTCGACCCGCCGGAGGAACACCCGGCCAGTACGCCCGTCAGCACCCCGGCCGCCGCCACCGCGGCGAACACCCGCCGACCACCCATCCCGTCGCCCTCCCCAGTCCTGTCAGTGACTGCTCAAGATAGCGACCGCCCCGGCACGGGACGCCGACGGGGCGGCGACCAACCGGTCACCGCCCCGCCGCACTGCTTCGTCGTCCCGCCCAGGGGTCCGTCAGACCGCCGGAGCCGGGTAGGTCGGGTACTCGACGCCCGAGATGTACTGGACGACCCGGATCACCTGGCACGAGTAGCCGAACTCGTTGTCGTACCACAGGTAGAGGATGGCGTTGTCGCCCTCGACCTTGGTCGCGCCGGCGTCCACGATCGAGGCGTGGCGCGAGCCGATGAAGTCGCTGGACACGGCGTCCGGCGAGTCGGTGAAGTCGATCTGGCGCTTCAGCGGCGAGGTCAGCGAGACGTTCCGCAGGTACTCCAGGACGTCCTCGCGGTTGGTCTCCCGCTTCAGCTGGAGGTTGAGGATCGCGATGGAGACGTCCGGCACCGGGACGCGGATCGAGCTGCCGGTGATCTTCGCCTGGAGGTCCGGCAGGGCCTTGGCGACGGCCGAGGCGGCGCCGGTCTCGGTGATCACCATGTTCAGCGGCGCCGAGCGGCCGCGGCGGTCGGCCTTGTGGTAGTTGTCCAGCAGGTTCTGGTCGTTGGTGAACGAGTGGACGGTCTCCACGTGGCCGCGGACCACGCCGTACTCGTCCTCCATCGCCTTCAGCGGCGGGACGATGGCGTTGGTGGTGCAGGAGGCGCAGGACAGGATCTGCTCGTCCGGCTTGATCGTGTCGTGGTTCACGCCGTGCACGATGTTCGGGACGTCGCCCTTGCCGGGCGCGGTCAGCACGACCTTGGCGATGCCGGGGCGCAGGTGCTTCGACAGGCCCTCGCGGTCGCGCCAGCGGCCGGTGTTGTCGATCAGGATCGCGTCCTTGATCCCGTACTCCGTGTAGTCGACCTTGGTCGGGTCGTCGGAGTAGATCACCGTGATCTCGTTGCCGTTGGCGATGATCTTGTTGTTCGCCTCGTCGACGGTGATCGTGCCCTGGAACTGGCCGTGGATGGAGTCACGGCGCAGCAGCGAGGCGCGCTTGACCAGGTCGTCGCCGCCGCTGTTGCGCACGACGATGGCCTTCAGCCGCAGGCCGTTGCCCGAGGCCTTCTCGACCAGCAGGCGGGCGACCAGCCGGCCGATGCGGCCGAACCCGTACAGCACGACGTCCTGACCGGACCGGCGCTCCAGCTTGTTCTCACCGGTGGCGCCGACGACGGCCTGGGCGGTGAACTCCGCCACCGACAGGCCTCGGTCGTCCGCCTTGTACGTCGCGGCGAGCATGCCGAGGTCGATCTGCGAGGGGCCGAGGTCCAGGGTGGTCAGGGCCTCCAGGAACGGCATCGTCTCGGTGACCGAGAGCTCCTCGCCGGCTATCTGCCGGGCGAAGCGGTGCGTCTTGAGGATGCTGACCACCGACTTGTTCACCAGGGACCGGCTGTGGAGCAGGACGGTGACGTCCCGCTCCCGGTGCAGCCGCCCGATGATCGGGATCATCGACTCCGCGATCTCCTCGCGGTTCTTCCAGTCCGTGAACACGTCGTCGTTGACAGTCACAAGTCCATCTTTCGAGCTGAGGGTGTTGCCCACATGGTAGCTTCGCCCGCTCCCGCCCCGACCGCCGGTCCCTCCCCCACCCGCCCCACCCGGGCCCCCGACCTGCGCTTTCCCCCCGCCCCCACCCCCGAAGGTGATCACCGCCACCCTCGGCCCGGCCGCCCGGCGGGCGGCCCGCCGCGGGTGATCATCGGGCCAAGTACAGTGAAGCGGACTGCCCGGCCGGACGGACGGACAGGGGTGCGAGGGGGCCGGGGTGGCGACGCTGGGCATGCACCGGGACTTCCTGATGGAGTTCGCGGCGCTGGAGAAGCCTGTGCAGCGGCGGGTGTTCGAGACCTTCGAGAAGTTCACCGAGGCCACGCACACCGGCGTACACCTGGAGAAGCTCACCAACCAGCGGGATCCGAGGATCCGGACCATCCGGATCACCGACTTCTGGCGCGGGGTCGTCCTCAAGGCCGACCGGGGTGACGGTTACCTCCTGCTGAAGGTCCTTCCGCACGACAAGGCCAACGACTGGGCGTGCAAGCACCGGGCCTCGGTGAACGCCGCCACCCAGGGCGTCGAGATCCGCAACGACGTCGCGCTGGAACGGGCCTCCCGGTCGCTGAGGGCCCTGGCCGCCGACGAACCCCGCAGGCTCTTCGCCGACCGCTCCGACAAGGTCCTGCGCAGCCTGGGCATCGAGGAGGAGATCCTGCCGATCATCCGGCTGCTCCCCGACGAGGCCCACCTGGAGGCGCTCCACCGGGTGCTGCCGGAGCAGCAGTTCGACGTCCTGGTCGGCCTCGCGAGCGGGATGGAGCCGGCCGAGATCGACCGTGAGATCGTCCGGGCGTACGCCCGGACGGCCGCTCCCACGAGCGTCGAGCAGCCCGCGGACGGCCTGGTCTCGGCCATGGCCCGGGCTCGCGGCCGGGTCGCCCTGGTGTCCGGTCCCGACGAGCTGCTGGAGATCCTGGAACGCCCCTTCGACGCCTGGCGGATCTTCCTGCACCCCGCCCAGTACCGGGTCGCCTACCGGGAGTCGTACAACGGGCCGGCCCGGGTGACCGGTGGTCCCGGGACCGGGAAGACGGTGGTGGCCCTGCACCGGGCCTACCACCTGGCCCGCCGGTTGCCCGCGGACGCGCCTGACGGATCGATCCTGCTGACCACCTTCTCCGGGGACCTCGCCACGGAGCTGGAGCGCTGTCTCGCACTGCTCGTGACGGACCGGCGGATCCGGGCGAAGGTCCGGGTGGTCACCGTCGACGCGCTGGCCGACGAGGTGCTCCGGCGTTCCCGCGCCGGCGCCCCACCCAAGGTCCTCTTCCAGCAGCGCGCGATCCTCGCCCGCTGGGAGCGGGTCGCCCGTCGGCTCGGCGTCGAGTTCACCGACCTCTTCCTCGACCAGGAGTGGCGACAGGTCGTCCTGGCGCAGGCGATCGGGAGCCGGGAACAGTACCTGGAGGCGCCGCGGACCGGCCGGGGCAGGGCCCTCGGGGCGCCGGAGCGGGCCCGGCTGTGGTCCGCGGTGGCCGCGTTCGAGGAGGAACTGCGCCGGTCCGGGGAGCTGACGTCCCTCCAGGTCTGCGCGCGGGCCGCCCGGGCGCTGGACGAAGCGGCGGACGGCGACCGCCCGTTCCGGCACGTGGTGATCGACGAGGCGCAGGACCTGCACCCCGTCCAGTGGCGCTTCCTGCGCGCGCTCGTGGCCGCCGGGCCGGACGACCTGTTCCTCGCCGGCGATCCGCACCAGCGGATCTACGGGAACAAGGTCTCGCTGCGCTCGCTCGGCATCCAGGTGGTCGGCCGGTCCTCCCGGCTCCGGATCAACTACCGGACCACGCAGGAGATCCTCAGCTGGTCCGCGTCCCTGCTCACCGGTGAACGCCCGGACGACATGGACGGCGGGGAGGAGTCGCTGGCCGGCTACCACTCGACCCTGCACGGCGCGCACCCCGAAGTTCGCGGGTACCCCGACCAGGACGAGGAGACCCGGGCCCTGGTCGCCCGCGTCGGGGAGTGGGCCGCCTCCGGCGTGAGCCCGGAGGACATCGGAGTCGCCGTACGGACCGCCCGGCTCGGCCGCGACCTCGCCCGGGCCCTGGAGGACAGCGGGACACCGACCCACCTGCTGGGCGACGCGCCGTCCCCCGGTGTCCGGATCGGCACCATGCACCGGATGAAGGGGCTGGAGTTCCGCTGCGTCGCCGTGGTGGGCGTGAGCGACGGCCTGCTGCCCATGCCCAGCGCGATCACCCCGGAGGAGACCGACCCGCTGCAGCACCGCGAGGACCTGGACGGCGAGCTCAGCCTGCTCTTCGTGGCCTGCACGCGCGCCCGGGAAGCCCTCTCCGTCTCCTGGCACGGGGCACCGAGCGGCTTCCTCGACCCGGTCGTTCCGGAGCAGGTGCCCGACCACCGTCAGGACCGCGCCCTGGCCCGGTGACGGTCGCGCCCGGCGGGTTCGCGCCCGGATCGTCCGCACACCCCTCGACCCGCTCCCCGCCGAGGAGTTGCCCGGGTCCGCCGGTGGTGGGGTAATGGGAGGCGGCCGGTGTTCGAGCGTGTGACAAGCAGCCCCGGGAGCTTGGGATGAGCGGTGGGCCGGAACCGATCAGTGCCGAGGGCCTGCGTGCGGTGCGGGAGGAGTTGGCGCAGCTGCGGGCGGAGCGGGGGGAGGTGGCCGAGACGCTGCGCGGGGTGGAGCCGGTGGGGGACCGGGCGGACGCGGCGGACGAGTTGCAGCGGGCGTCGGAGGTGACCCGGCTGGACCGGCGGATCACCGAGTTGGAGACGCGGCTGCGGGAGGCCGAGGTGGCCGGGGAGCCGTCGGTGCGGGTGGTCGGGGTGGGGTCGACGGTGACGCTGCGGTTCGGCGACGGCACGGAGGAGACCGTCGAGATCGCGGAGCTGGCGGAGGAGCGGGACCTGACCCTGGTGACCTTCGACAGCCCGCTCGGGAAGGCCCTGCTCGGGCGGCACCCCGGGGAGAGGGTGCACTACGAGACTCCGGCCGGCGCGGCGAGCGCGGAGGTGCTGTCGGTGGGCGGCACGGCGTAGCCGGAGCGGGGCCGCGGAATTCCGGAGCGGAGACCGGGGGATTCGGGAGTGGGTGTCGGGGAATTTTCGGCGGCGCTTCCGGGGAATTCGTGACGGGGATTCGCGAGGGGTATTCGGGAATTCACCGATAGGCGCCGCCTATCGGTTCACAGGAATGGCTTCTTTGACGCCCCGCGGCGGCGGACCACACACTGGACCTGCGGAGATCCAGGAATGGCCGGAAAGTCGGGAACGGGGCAGAACAGCGCATGGGCGGCACCGAGGACATATCCGTGCGACACCGTGCCCGGCGCTGGTTCCCGGCGGCCGCCGCCGTGGCCGTCGCCGCCTGGGGTGCCAATCAGTTCACCGCGCTGGCCACCGTGTACCGGGCCCGCACCGACTGGTCGGCGCTGTCGCTGGCCGCGATGTTCTCGGTGTACCTGGTCGGTCTGGTGCCCGGGCTGCTGCTGGGCGGGCCGGCCGCCGACCGTTTCGGGCGGCGGCGGACGGTGCGCGGCGCGCTGGGACTG
Source organism: Kitasatospora sp. NPDC002543 (assembly GCF_053594915.1). Classification (NCBI taxonomy): domain Bacteria; kingdom Bacillati; phylum Actinomycetota; class Actinomycetes; order Kitasatosporales; family Streptomycetaceae; genus Kitasatospora; species Kitasatospora sp. NPDC002543. The sequence goes on from NZ_JBSFWR010000027.1 coordinate 72,474, forward strand.
TCGGCCGCCGCGAGCGTGGTGCTGGCGGTGGCGGACGAGCCGTCGGTGTACGTCGCGCGGCTGGGCACCGGGTTCGCGGCGGGGCTGGTCTTCCTGGCCGGGACGGCCTGGCTGCGGGAGCTCTCCGGGCCCGGGACGCCGCCGGAGACGGCGGCCCGCCGGGCGATGTACGCCACCGGTACGGGCTTCGCGGCGGGGGCGCTGGCCTCCGGGGTGGTCGCCGAGTGGCTGCCCGGCCCGACGGTGCTGCCGGGCCTGGCCCACGCGCTGGGCTGTCTGCTGGTGCTGGGGGCCACCCGCGGGCTCCCGGAGACCGTCCGGAGGAGCGGGGGCACGCCGCCGCAGGGCACTGCGCCGCGCCGCACCGCGGCCGTCCGCCATCCCCGGTTCCGCTACGTGGTGCTGCCCGCCGGCCCGGCCGTGCTCGGCGCCGCCACGGTGGCGTACGTGGTGCTGCCGCCGCTGGTCGCCGACCGGGTGCCCGGCTACGCGCCGCTGTTCAGCGGTCTGGTCGCGGCGCTGACCATGGCCACCGGGGTGGTCGCCCAGCCGTTCGCCGCCCGGCTGGACGACGCGGACAGCGCCCGGGCCACCCTCACCGCGATGGCCACCGTGATCGCCGGGCTGCTGCTCGGCGCCCTCGCCGCCACCCTGGACTCGGTGGGCCTGGTGGTGGCGGCGGCCGTGGTCCTCGGCACCGGGTACGGGCTGACGCTCGGCGCGGGGCTGCACGAGGTGGAACGGCTGACCGCCCGCTCCCCCGGGCCGACCTCCGCCTCGCTCTACCAGTGCACCACCTCCTGCGGCTTCCTCACCCCGCTGCTGCTCGCCGGCACCGCGGGCCACGCCTCCTATCCGGCGCTGCTGGCGGGCATGGCGGCCGTCGGCCTGCTCTGTCTGGCGGTGACCGCCGCCCACAGCCGCCGCCACCTGCCCGGTCCGCCGGACCCGGCGGGCCTGCCGGGCCTGCCGGGCCTGCCCGGCCTGCCCACCTCTGACGGCCCTGACGACCTTGGCGACCCGGGCGGCTCCGACGGCCCTCCCGACCCGCGCGCCGCCGCCAGGAGGGAGGATGCATCCGTACAGACCGGAGCGACCCCACCGAGGAGCCGACGACCATGGGCCGAGTGACCGTGCCCCGCAGAGTGCTGCGCCTGCGCCGGGGCGAGCCCTCGTACCGCCCCGACACCCTGGCGGCCGAGGAGCCGATGGAGATCCGGGTCGGCGGGCGTGCGCTGACGGTGACCATGCGCACCCCGGGCAGCGACTTCGATCTGGCGGCCGGCTTCCTGGTCAGCGAGGGCGCGGTGCACGCCGCCGAGCAGGTGGCCGGCATCCGCTACTGCGCCGGCGCGACCGCCGACGGCGGCAACACCTACAACGTGGTGGACGTGCTGCTCGCCCCCGGCGTGCCGGCCCCGGACGCCTCGCTGGAGCGCAACTTCTACACCACCTCCTCCTGCGGTCTGTGCGGCAAGGCCAGCCTGGACGCGGTGCGCACCACCGCTCCGTGGAGCGTCGCCGGGGACGGGCTGCGCCTCACCCCCGCGCTGCTCTCCGCGCTGCCCGACCGGCTGCGGGCCGCCCAGAAGGTCTTCGACAGCACCGGCGGACTGCACGCGGCCGGACTGTTCGACTCCGACGGGCGGCTGCTCTGCCTGCGCGAGGACGTGGGCCGGCACAACGCCGTGGACAAGGTGGTCGGCCACGCCCTGCGCGAGGGGCTGCTGCCGGCCCGCGGCACGGTGCTGATGGTCAGCGGCCGGGCCTCCTTCGAGCTGGTGCAGAAGGCGGTGATGGCCGGCATCCCGGTGCTCGCGGCGGTCTCCGCGCCGTCCTCGCTGGCGGTGGAGCTGGCCGAGGAGAGCGGACTGACCCTGGTCGGCTTCCTGCGCGGCGACTCGATGAACGTCTACACCCGTACGGACCGCGTCGACACCGGCCGCACCGACACCACCCACGCCGACGCCGGCCCCGGTGCCGACACCACCCACGCCGTCGGCACCGACGGCACCGGCACCGGGGCCGAGTAGCCGATGCTCTTCCGCCAGCTCGAGTACCTCGTGGCGCTCGCCCGCGAGCGCCACTTCGCCCGCGCCGCCCAGGCCTGCCACGTCTCCCAGCCCGCCCTCTCCGAGGCCCTGCGCAAGCTGGAGGACGAGCTGGCGGTGACACTGGTGCGACGCGGCCGCAGCTACGAGGGCCTGACCCCCGAGGGCGAGCGGATCGTGCTCCGGGCGCAGCGCATCCTGGCCGACCGGGACGCCCTGCGGGACGAGGTGGACGCGCTGCGCACCGGCCTGGCCGGCCGGCTGCGGATCGGTTCGGTGCCTACCGCCTCGGGTGCCGTCCCGCTGCTCACCGGACCGTTCTGCGCCGCACACCCGCTGGCCTCCGTGGAGCTGTCCACCGACCTGCGGTCCGATGAACTCCTGCGCCAGGTAAGGAACTTCGAGATCGACGCGGGCATCACCTACCTGCCCGGGCCGGGCACCGGCGGCACGTCCGGCACCGGCGGCACGTCCGGAACCGGCGGCACCGGCGGCACGTCCGGCACCGGCGGCGCCGAGGGCATCGACGGCCTGCGGACGCTCCCGCTCTACGAGGAGCGGTACGTCCTGCTGACCGGCCCGGCCGACGAGCTGGCCCGGCACCCGCGGGCGACCTGGGCGGAGGCCTCCCGGCTGCCGTTGTGCCTGCTGGAACCGGGCATGCAGGGCCGCCGGGTGCTGGACGGGGTGTTCGCGGGCCTGGGGCTGGCGCCGGCGCCGAGCGTCGAGACCGATTCGGTGGCCTCGCTGTTCGCCCACGTCCGCACCGGCCGCTGGGCGAGCATCGTGCCGTACGCCTGGCTGCACGTGTTCGGCGTGCCGCGCGGGATGCGGGCCGTCCCGCTGGCGGAGCCGGTGCACAGCGCGCCGATCGGGCTGGTGACCGCCGCCCGGGAGCCCGGCTCGGTGATGGCCCGCGCGCTGCTGGAGGTCGCCCGGCGCACGGACGTCGCCGCCGTCCTCGACACCCTGCCGGAGGCCTGACCCGCCCGGCAGGAGGAACATCCCGCCCCGGCCGCCTCGGAAGGCTCGACGCGCGGCCCCCGGCCGCCCGACGTAGCCTCGACCCGACGCCGGGTGTCCGACCCCGTGCGCCCTCCCGCGCGACGGAAGGCGAGTGCCGTGACCACCTCCGACGACGAAGTGACGGCCACCCCGCCGGAGGGGCGACAGGGGCCGGGGGCACCGGAGGACGTCGGCCCGTCCCCCGCCGGGGCGCCCCACGTCCGGCCGTACCACCACCCGGCCGCCGGCTGGGGCGCCGCCAAGAGCGTCACCCGCTTCCTGGTCCGCGAGGGCGCCTACCTGGACGGGCCGCGCGCGGTGATGCGGATGAACCACGAGAACGGCGGCTTCGACTGCCCCGGCTGCGCCTGGCCCGACGACACCAAGGGCCTGCACCTGGACATCTGCGAGAACGGCATCAAGCACGTCACCTGGGAGATGACCCGCAAGCGGGTCGGCCGGGAGTTCTTCGCCGCCCACTCGGTGACCGAGCTGTCCGGGTGGAGCGACTTCGCGCTGGAGGACCAGGGCCGGCTCACCGAGCCGATGGTCTACGACCCGGCCACCGACCACTACGTCCCGATCGGCTGGAAGGACGCCTTCGCGCTGGTCGGCCACACCCTGCGCGGGCTGGACGATCCGAACCGGGCCGCGTTCTACACCTCCGGCCGGCTCGGCAACGAGGCGACCTTCCTCTACCAGCTGCTGGCCCGCGAGCTGGGCACCAACAACCTGCCCGACTGCTCCAACATGTGCCACGAGGCGAGCGGCCGAGCCCTGCAGGCGGCGCTCGGCACCGGGAAGGGGACGGTCGACCTCAAGGACTGGGAGGTCACCGACGCGCTGTTCATCCTGGGCGTCAACGCGGCCTCCAACGCGCCCCGGATGCTCACCTCGCTCGCCGAGGCGTACCAGCGCGGCGCGCAGATCGTGCACGTCAACCCGCTGGTCGAGGCGGCGGCGACCCGCACGATCATCCCGCACGACTTCACCGACATGGCGCTGAACCGGGCCACCCGCACCAGCACCCTGAACCTCCAGCCGCGGATCGGCGGGGACATGGCGCTGCTGCGCGGCATGGCGAAGGCGATCCTGGAGCAGTCCGCGACCGACGAGCGGGCGCTGGACCAGCTGTTCATCGACCGCCACACCGCCGGTTTCGAGGCCTACCGGGACCTCTGCGCGGCCACGCCCTGGGCGGAGATCGAGCGCCAGAGCGGGCTGGACCGGGCCGACGTCCTCAAGGCGGCGCGGGTCTACCGGGAGGCCGACCGCTCGATCTTCAGCTGGTGCCTGGGCGTCACCCAGCACGAGCACGGGGTGGACACCGTCCGGGAGATCGTCAACCTCCTGCTGCTGCGCGGCAACCTGGGCCGTGAGGGGGCCGGGCCCTCGCCGGTGCGCGGGCACAGCAACGTCCAGGGCAACCGCACCTGCGGCATCGACCACCGGCCCGCCCCCGCGTTCCTGGACCGGCTCGCCGAGGTGTGCGGGATCGAGCCGCCGCGGGAGCACGGGCTGGACACCGTCGGCACGATCGAGGCGATGCGGCGCGGCGACATCACGGTGTTCGTCGGCATGGGCGGCAACTTCGCGCTCGCCGCGCCGGACACCCCGTACACCTACCGGGCCCTGGAGTCCTGCGAGTTGACCGTCCAGGTGAGCACCAAGCTGAACCGCAGCCACCTGGTGCACGGGCGGCGGGCGCTGATCCTGCCGTGCCTGGGCCGGACCGAGAAGGACCACCAGCGGGCCGGGGTGCAGTCCACCTCGGTCGAGGACTCGATGAGCATGGTGCACCTGTCGGTCGGCATGAAGCGCCCGGCCTCGCCGCACCTGCTCTCCGAGCCGGCGATCGTCGCCGGGATCGCCCGCGCGGCGCTGCCGGACAGCGCCACCCCGTGGGAGTGGTACATCGAGGACTACGACCGGATCCGCGACACCATGGCCCGGGTACTGGACGGCTTCGAGGACTTCAACCGCCGGGTGCGGCTGCCGCTGGGTTTCCGGATCAAGCAGCCGGCCCGCGAGCTGGTCTTCGACACCCCCTCCGGCCGGGCCGAGTTCTCCGCCGCCGCGCTGCCCGACGTCGTCCCCGCGCCCGGCACCCTGGCGCTGGGCACGATGCGCTCGCACGACCAGTGGAACACCACCATCTACTCGGACGACGACCGCTACCGGGGGGTGCGGAACCTGCGCACCCTGGTGTTCATGAACCGGGACGACATGCGCGAGCGCGGCCTGGCCGAGTTCGACCGGGTGGACGTCACCAGCACCGCCCGGGACGGCAGCACCCGCTCGGTGCACGGCTACCTCGCCGTCCCGTACGACATCCCGCGCGGCTGCGCGGCCGGCTACATGCCGGAGCTGAACGTGCTGTGCGCGATCGGCGACTACAGCACCCAGAGCGACCAGCCGATCATGAAGCACCTGAAGGTGACGGTCGAGAAGGCCGACCAAAGGTAAAGGTTTAACCAAGTACGCAAGTATCGCCTCCGAGCGGGACTAAGCTCTGACGAGTTGGGGTGAACCGGCGGTCGCGTTCCGCGGGCCGGTGAACTCCTTGCCGCGTCGATGACACGCACCACGGGGTGCGCCGGCCGGGAGGAGGCGAGAGACATGGATTGCAGTAGTCCGGGCCACAGTTGCCCCTACCCCCGCTTGCCCTCGTACACCTCCGGCATGCGGTAACACCTTTCCCTGCACCACGTCCTGACGGTCCGTCAGCGTTTCCGCGACCGATCCGTCAGCCACGACGACACGTCGTTTCCGCACGCGGCTCCGCCATGCCCGCACGCCCTCGTCCGGGCCGCGCCGCCGCGCGCCGATGCGCCGTGCCCGCCCGCAGGGAGCGGTGCCGCCTGCCTCCGACCCGCCCCGCCCCGCCGGGGCCCGGGAGGAAACCCCATGACCACGCACGCCACCCGCACCACCCTCGACCCCACGGTGCCGCAGCCGCGCCCGGCCGTCCTGGACGACGCCCACCTCGGCGACATCAAGGGCGCGCTCGGCACCATCCGGCTCGACGACACCACCCCCCGCCACGGCCTGTCGGCCCGGCTGAAGACCCTGCTCGCGATCGTCGGGCCCGGCCTGATCGTGATGGTCGGCGACAACGACGCCGGCGCCTTCTCCACCTACGGGCAGGCCGGGCAGAACTACGGCACCCAACTGCTGTGGACGCTGCTGATGCTCGTCCCGGTGCTCTACGTCAACCAGGAGATGGTGCTGCGCCTCGGCGCCGTCACCGGGGTCGGGCACGCCCGGCTGATCCTGGAGCGCTTCGGGAAGTTCTGGGGCGCGTTCAGCGTGATCGACCTCTTCCTGCTGAACGCGCTGACCCTGGTCACGGAGTTCATCGGGGTCACCCTCGCGGCCGGGTACCTGGGCCTGCCGAAGGCCGCCTCGGTGGTGCTGGCGGCCGGGATCATCATCGCCTCGGCCTTCACCGGCTCGTTCCGGCGCTTCGAGCGGGTGGCCATCACCCTGTGCATCGGCTCGCTGCTGCTGGTGCCGATCTACTTCATGGTCCACCCGAAGACCTCGCAGATGGCGCACGACTTCGTGGTGCCCGCGATGCCCGGCGGCGCCGGCCAACTGGCCGCCGTGATGCTGGTCATCGTCTCCATCGTCGGCACCACCGTGGCGCCCTGGCAGCTGTTCTTCCAGCAGTCGTACGTCATCGACAAGCGGATCACCCCGCGCTTCATGACGTACGAGAAGGCCGACCTGTGGATCGGCATAGCGATCGTGATCGTCGGCGCCGCCGCCATGATGGGCCTCACGGCCGCCGCCTTCGCGGGCACCGACGGCTTCGGCCAGTTCTCCGACGCGGCCGCCGTCGCCCGGGGCATCGAGGACAAGGCCGGGCGCCTGGCCGGTGTGCTGTTCGCCATCGCGCTGCTGGACGCCTCGATCATCGGCGCCTTCGCGGTGTCGCTGTCCACCGCGTACGCGATCGGCGACGTGTTCGGCATGAAGCACTCGCTGCACCGCGGAGTGAAGGGCGCCAAGGGCTTCTACGGGATCTACGCGGGCCTGGTGGTCGCGGCGGCGGCGATCACCCTGCTCTCCACCGACTACACCCAGGGCCTGATGACCCAGTTCGTCCAGGTGCTGGCCGGGGTGCTGCTGCCCTCCGCGACCGTCTTCCTGCTGCTGCTCTGCAACGACAAGGCCGTCCTCGGCCCCTGGGTGAACGGTCCGAGGACCAACGCCTTCACCTCGGCGGTGGTCGGCGTCCTGGTGATGCTCTCGCTGATCCTCACCGCCGCCGTGGTCTGGCCGGACATCAGCTCCGACGCGATCCTGTGGATCATGGCCGGCTGCGGCGTCGCCGGGGTGCTCGTCGCCGGGTACTCCTTCACCTCCGGGCGCCGCGGCACCAAGGAGGACCCCATCGACCGCACCGGCCGGGAGGACTGGCGGATGCCCCCGCTGGAGACCCTCGACAAGCCGGTGCTGTCCACCGCCCGCAAGGTCGGCATGGGCGCCCTGCGCGCCTACCTGCTGATCGCGATGGCCATGGTCGTCGTCAAGATCGTCCAGACCGCGCTCAGCCACTGAGCCACCGACCCGTCACGGAGGTGACCTGCCATGACCATCGTCGCCGCTTTCCTGCCCACCCACCCGTCCACCGACCGGGGCCGACTGCGCTCCACCCTCGCCGCCCTCGGCCGACGCCTGGCGGCGAGTCCCCTGGACAACAGCGTCCTCCGGGCCGCTCCGGCTGCGGCCGCCGGCCCGGCGGGCGGCGGCCGGGGCGGGCTGCGGGCCCACTGGCGGACCGTCACCGCCCCGGACGGGGCCACCCGGCTGGAGGCCGTCTGGCACCCCGGGCGCTGAGCCCCGGTACGGACCGGGGGCCGGGGGGCCGGGGGACCGGGGGACCGGGGGACCGGGGGACCCGCCGTCGATCCCCCGGTCCGCACCGGCCACACCGGCCCCGGCCCGACCACCCGATCCCCCGACCACCCGATCACCCGATCCCCCGTCCGCACCGACCCGCCCACCACACCCGAAGGAGCCCGACCGCCATGGCCCTGCGCTACCCCAGGATCGACGCCCTGTTCTCGGACCGCCCCGTGACCGCCCCGGCCCGGCGGCCGACCCCGGTCCCGGCACCCGCGCCCGGCCTGGTGGTGGACACCGCCCAGCGCACCGTCACCGTCGAGGGCCGCCCGGTCACCATGCCGTACCTGGAGTTCGAACTGCTCGCCCACCTGGTCGGCAACCCCCTGCGGGTGCACTCCCGGCGCCAGCTGATGGAGAACGTCTGGGGCCGGCCGGACACCGGGGACTCCCGCACCGTCGCCACCCACATCGCCCGGATCCGGCGCAAGCTCGGCCCCGGGCACCGGGAGGCGATCACCACCGTCCGCCAGATCGGCTACAAGTACGACCCCCGGCTGGCCCGCACCGCCTGACCCTCCCCCACCCCACCGAGAAACCACGACACCCGTCGAAGGAGGACCCCCGCGATGACCCGAACCGTCCTGTTCCCCCGGACCGGCAGAGGGGCCGCGCTGTGCGGCGTCCTGCTGCTGATCACCGCCGAGGGCCTCGCCGTCGGCCTCGCGCCCCACCCGCTGCGGCTCTTCCTGTCCGGCGCGCTCGTCGGCGCCTCGGTCGCCGGGCTGCTGCTCGCCCTGCTGCTGGCCGGCAGCCGGCGGCGGGCGGGCACGGCCGCGCTGCTGCGCGGGGCCGGGGCGACCGGCGCGGCCGGGGCGGCGGACGACTCCACCCAGTGGTTCAGCGCCCGCTCGCTGGACGGCTTCCCGATGGAACAGGTCCGCCCACTGCTGCTCTCCCCCGGCGCGCCCGGCCTGAGCCGGCTCTACACCGCCTGGATGTTCGCCACCCAGGGCCAGGACCCGCGGTGGATCGCCCGGCACCTGGAACTGCCCGCCCGCACCGCCCGGCTGCTGGTCACCGCGGCCCGCCGGCACACCGGGGCCGCTCCCGCCCGCTGACCGGGGGACGGGCCCCGGGCCGGTACGGCCCGCGGGACGGGTTTGCGTACGGACGTCCCGAGGGAGCAGACTGCCCGGGTTTGCGCCGGAGGTACCGCCATGACCCTGCCGAAGCCCGCCCCGGGCCGGTCCCGGAGCCCGCTGCCGGGCCTCTCCCGGGGCTCGCTGCCGGGCCTGTCCCGGAGCCCGCTGTCCGCCCGGACGGCGAACCGCCTCGGCGGGCGGGTGTGGGTGGACCTGGTCGTCGCGGCCGCCGTCCTGGTGCTGCTCTACGGCGTGCTGCGGCTCGGCCAGGGCGGCCCCGTCCGCTTCTCCACCGCCCGGGACGCGGCCGTCGACACCGACCCGGCCCGGCTGCCGTACGACGCGGCGCGCTCCCTGCTGCGGATGTTCGCCGCGCTCGCCGTCTCGATCGTTTTCACCTTCGGCTACGCGTACGCCGCCGCCCGCAGCCGCCGGCTGGAGCGGGTGCTGATCCCGGCGCTGGACATCCTCCAGTCGGTGCCGGTGCTCGCCTTCCTGAGCGTGGCGGTCTCCGGCTTCCTCGCGCTCTTCCCCGGCTCGGGGCTGGGCCTCGAGTGCGCCGCCGTGTTCGCCATCTTCACCTCCCAGGCCTGGAACATGACCTTCGCCTTCTACCAGGCGCTGGTCTCGCTGCCGCGCGAACTCGACGAGCTGTCGCGCTCGTTCGGGTTCAGCCGGTGGACCCGGTTCTGGAAGGTCGAACTGCCCTCCGGCATGATCGGCCTGGTCTGGAACGGCATGCTCGGCTTCGGCGGCGGCTGGTTCTTCCTGGTCGCCTCCGAGGCGATCACCGTGGACGGCCAGCGGTACGCCCTGCCCGGGGTCGGCTCGTACGCGGGCGCGGCCATCGCCGCCGGGGACCTCGGCCGGGTCGGCTGGGCGATCGCGACCATGGTGGTGCTGGTGGTCGGCGTCAACTTCCTGTTCTGGCGCCCGCTCACCGCCTGGGCCGAGCGGTTCAAGAACGAGCAGTCCGAGGCCACCGAGGTGCAGCGCTCGGTCGTGCTGGACCTGCTGCGCCGCTCCCGCCTGCCCGCCGCGCTCGGCGGGGCGCTGCGCCCCGCCGCCCGGGCACTGAACCGGGCCGGGCGGGTGTTCGGCACCGCCGACCGGCCGCGGGCCGTCCGCCCCGGCCGGCGCCGGGCCGGGGACGTGGCCTTCGCCGTCGTCTCCGGCGGCATCGTGCTCTGGGGCGTCGTCGACCTCGGCCGCTACCTCGCCGACCGCACCGGACTCGGCGTCTTCGGCGAGCCGCTGCTGCTCGGGCTCGCCACCCTCGCCCGGGTGGTCGTGCTGGTCGCGGTGGCCACCGTGGTCTGGGTGCCGATCGGTGTGAAGATCGGCTTCTCGCCCCGGCTGACCAGGATCGCCCAGCCCGTCGTCCAGGTACTGGCCGGCTTCCCCGCCAACTTCCTCTTCCCGCTGGTGGTCTGGCTGCTGCTGCGCACCGGGGTGTCGATCGACCTCGGCGGCATCCTGCTGATGGCCCTCGGCTCCCAGTGGTACATCCTGTTCAACGCCATCGCCGGCGCCATGGCCGTCCCCGCCGACCTGCGCGAGGCGATGGACGACCTCGGCGTGCGCGGCCGGCAGCGCTGGCGGCGGCTGATCGTCCCCGCGATCTTCCCGGCGTACGTCACCGGCGGGATCACCGCCTCCGGCGGCGCCTGGAACGCCTCCATCGTCGCCGAGGTGGTCACCTTCGGCTCCACCACCCTGACCGCGACCGGCCTCGGCGCGTACATCGCCCGGGCCGCCGAACAGGGCGACCACCCGCGGCTGCTCGCCGGGGTCGCGGTGATGAGCCTGTACGTCGTCGTCCTCAACCGTCTGCTCTGGCGCCGGCTGTACCGGCTGGCCGAGCGCCGCTACTCGCTGTAGTCCGGAGTCCGCCGATGCGCTTCCCGTTCCGCCGCCGGGCCTCCGAGCCCGCCCGCGCCACCGCCTCCTCCCCCTCGGCCGGGGCCGCCTCCGGGGCCGACGCCAGGGCCGTCTTCGACTCCGGCTCCGGCTCCGGCTCCGGCTCCGAGGGGGACGAGGAGGTCCTGCTGGAGACCGTCGGCCTGACCAAGGCCTACGCCGGGGCCGCCGGCGAACTGCCGGTGCTCTCCGGCATCGACCTCACCGTGCGGGCCGGCGAGATCGTCGCCGTGCTCGGCCGCTCCGGCTCCGGCAAGTCCACCCTGCTGCGCTGCCTGGCCGGCCTGATCCCGCCCAGCTCCGGCACCGTCCGCTACCGCGGCGCCCCGCTCACCGGCGCCAACCCCGGCACCGCGCTGGTCTTCCAGACCTTCGCGCTGCTGCCCTGGCTGACCGTCCGGCAGAACGTCGAGCTCGGCCTGGAGGCCCGCGGGGTGCCGCCCCGGGAACGCGCCCGCGCCGCCGCCCAGGCCATCGACCTGATCGGCCTGACCGGCTTCGCGTCCGCCTACCCCAAGGAGCTCTCCGGCGGCATGCGCCAGCGGGTCGGCTTCGCCCGGGCGCTGGTCGTCGAGCCGGACGTGCTGATGATGGACGAGCCGTTCTCCGCCCTCGACGTGCTCACCGCCGAGAACCTGCGCGGCGAGCTGATGGAGCTGTGGGACTCCGGCCAGTTCCCCACCCGGGCCGTCGTCCTGGTCACCCACAACATCGAGGAGGCGGTGCTGATGGCCGACCGCGTCGTGGTCCTCGGCACCCGCCCGTACGGGACCATCCGGGAAACCGTCGAGGTCGCGCTGGAACGGCCGCGGGACCGCGACTCGGCCGCCTTCGACGAACTCGTGGACCGGGTGTACCGGATCATGACCGGCCGGCCCAAGGACACCCGGGCCCCCGGCCGCGCCGGCCCCGACCCCGGCCCCGACCGCCGCACCATCGCCGGCACCCCGCTGCCCCCGGCCGGCGTCGACGGCCTCTCCGGCCTCGCCGAGACCATCGCCCACCGGGGCGGGAGCTGCGACCTGGCCGGGCTCGCCGACGAACTCGGCCTGGACATCGACGACCTGCTCCCCCAGGTCGACGCCCTCGACCTGCTCGGCTTCGCCGAGGTCCACGGCGACGACCTGCTGCTCACCGAGGCCGGCGCCGACTACACCGGGGCTGACGCCCAGGACTCCCGCGCCGTCTTCGCCGCCGCGGCCCTGGAGGTGCCGCTGATCAAACTGATCGCCAACAGCCTCGGCGACCGGCCCGGCGCCACCGTCCGCACCGGCTTCCTGCGCGACCTGCTGGGCCGCCACTACACCGTCGGGCAGACCGACCGGCAGCTGGAGACGGCGACCGACTGGGGCCGCTACGCGGGGCTCTTCGCTTACGACGCCGACCGGCAGGAGTACCGGCGGCAGTAGCGGTCGCCGGACATCGGGCGTCGGGCGTCGGGTCCGGACCCCGGACATCGGACCCCGGGCGGCCGAGGACCGGCGGAATCCGGTGAACTCTGGCGCCGCGCGCCCCCGCCCGCGCAGAATGCCGTCGTACCCGGCACACCCGTCGTGCCGGCACGACGACGGACGGAGAACACAGGGATGTCGGACAGGCGCTCCTTCCTCGGAACCGCCGCCGCGGCCGGGGCCGCTCCGTACGCCGCGCGCGCCGTGCCGGTCGCGCGGCCGGAACCGGGGCAGCGACCGGAGCCGCAGGCGCCGTCGCAGGACCGGCGGCGCGGCCATGAGTCCTTCATGGCCGAGGCGGTCGCCGAGGGCCGCAAGCTGGAGCGCTACCCCTTCGGAGCGGTGATCGTCCGCTCCGGGGTCGTGGTGGCCCGCGGGGTCGCCGCCGCCGGGGAGAACCCGACGTACCACGGGGAGATGGTCGCCATCGACGACCACGCGCAGCGGGCCGACGACCCCGACTGGGGCGCCACCACCCTGTACACGACCGCGGAACCCTGCCCCATGTGCATGAGCGCCTGCGCGTGGGCCGGCATCGGGCGGGTCGTGTGGGGGACGTCGATCGAGGGACTGCGCCGCACCGGGCTGGACCAGATCGGCATCGCCGCCACCGCCGTCGCCGACGCCGCCCGGTCCTTCTACTCCCCGCAGCTGCTCCTCGGCGGCGTCCTGGCCGACGTGACCGACGCGATGTTCCGCCACGCCCGGGCCGTCCGCGACGGCGAGGTCCCGGCGGGCACGGACTGATCGGGCCCGGCGGGCTGCGAAGCGTGCGGCGGCGGTTCGGCCCGCCGCCGGTTCAGCCCGTCGCCGGTTCAGCCCGCCGCCGGGCGGCGGCGCACCGCGCGGGCCGCCCGGGCGAAGGGCTGCGGGGCGGGCGCGCCGGCCGGGGCGGCGCCGTCGTCGCCGCCGTCGCGGCGGTCGGGCAGGTCGTGGGCGATCAGCGCGGCCTCGGTGAGCAGCCCGCGCACCTCGGTGGCCCGGTAGAAGATCCGCGTGCCCTCCCGCCGTGCCACCACCAGCCCGGCCGCCCGCAGCTTCGCCAGGTGCTGCGAGGTCGCCGCCACGTGCGCCCCCAGCAGTTCGGCCAGCTCGCTCACCGGCAGCTCCCGCCGGCTCAGCGCCCACAGCAGCCGGTACCGCGACGGGTCCGCCACCGCCTTCAGCACCGCCACCGCCCGCTCCGCCGCGTCGGCGTCCCAGGCCTCTTCCCGCGCACCACCCATACAGGGATCGTACCGAGGCCCGCCCGGGCGGCCCGAGCCGGGAACGACCGGCGGGCGGCCGCCGGGCGGGGCGCCCCGGGGTCAGGGCGCCGGGTACGCCTCCGGCGGCAGGGTCGAGCCGGTCCGGAGCACCTCGGTGACGCTCAACTCGTAGAAGGAGTACCAGGTGTCCCGGCCCTTCCGCTGGGCGTTCCGGTGCTCCAGGTCGACGCGCCAGCGCGCCAGCGACTCCGGGTCGCGCCACCACATCAGGGTCAGACGTTCGCCGTCCTCGGCCTCGTAGGTCCTGACCAGGGCGATGTCCTCGCCGTAGGCCGCGCGCGCCTTCTCGGCGAGGTAATCGTCCGTCGTCCGGTACTCGTCGTCGACCTGCTCCGAGAAACGCGACCTGAACACGACCAGTATCACCGTGGTTCTCCCAACCGTTCCGGCTGATCACATCTGACGACACAGCAGTTCCCTCCATTCCCACGCTTCACCCCACCGCGACGGCCCCCGGGGCTCCCCGGCTCCCGCCGAAGGCTCCGCGACGTTCCACGAGGCCGTTCCAGGCGAGGACGAAACCGCAGGTCACAGGGGGTGGAACCGTTCCAGCGTCCCGGTTCGGCCGGGAAACCTGGCGGACCGGACGGACGGCGGACCAGAGTTCTGCCCGGCGGTCGGCGCCGATGGCCCGCCGCCCCGTCCACTCCTCATCCGCATCCGTTACGGGGGAACCACCATGTCCGCTCGCCGTGCCGTGCCCGCCCGCCGCGCCCTGTTCGTCCCGGCCGCCCTCGCCCTGGGCGCCGCCCTCGCCCTGACGGCCTGCGGGGCCGACGGCGGCGACACGGCGCGGCCCGCGCAGTCCGCCGGATCCGCCGCGGCGGCCGCGCCCGGGGCCACCGCACCCGCCGGCCAGCCGACCGTCGGCGCTCCCGCCCCGGCCGGCGGCGCCCCCTCCGCCCCTTCCGCCGCAGCCGCCGGCACCGGCTCCGCCCGCCCCAGGTCGTCCTCGGCGCCGACCGCCCCCGCGGCCCCCGGAACCGGCGGCGGGGCCGCGGCCGGCGGCGACGAGGCCTACGCCTACAGCCACCCCTGCGAGGCCGAGCAACTGACGGTCAAGGTGACCGCCCGGACCGAAGCGCCCACCCAGCGGGTGATCGAGGTGCGCAACCAGGGCACCACCTCCTGCGGGCTGAGCTACCACCCGCTCGTCAGCCTCGGCAGCGCGAAGGCCGCCGACCGCGCCAAGGACCTGACGCCGCTCCTCCCCGGCGGTCTGGGCGGCCCCCCGGCCTACGCCCTGGCCGCCGGCCGGACCGCGTACGCGGTGCTGGACCTCAACCCCGGCGGCGGCGGGTCCGAGGTGGACCAGCTGAACGTCCTGCCCGACGGCGACCACATGCCCGCCGCCGACACCCGCAACTTCCCGCTCGGCGCCGGCGCGAAGGCGGGCCGGCCGAAGCTCGGCCTGTACGGCCGCGACGTCGCGGAGGCCGCCGCCTCCGCGGCCACCGCCGGCCGGGGCTGACCTGCCCCGACGCCCTCCCGCCGCGCCCGGTACCGTGATCCGCGGATCGACGGCACCCCGGGCCGGACCGGGGTGGGGGGAAGGGCAGCGGATGAGTGTGGAGACCGAGGCGTTCGCGGCGATGCTGCGCGAACTCAAGGAGCGTTCGGGCCGCAGCTACGGCGCCCTGGCCACCCGGCTGCACGTCAGCACCTCCACCCTGCACCGCTACTGCAACGGCGCCGCCGTGCCCGCCGAGTACGCGCCGGTGGAGCGGCTGGCCCGGGCCTGCGGGGCGGGCGCCGAGGAACTGGTCGAGCTGCACCGCCGCTGGATCCTGGCCGACGCGGCCCGACGCCGGGAGTCCTCCTCGCCGGGTGCCCGGGCCGCCTCGGCGCCGTCGCCCGCGCCGGAGCCCGCAGCGGGGTCCGTGCCGAAGCCCCTGTCGGAATCCGCGCCTGGGCCCACTGCTGAGCCCGTGTCCGAGACCGACGTCGTGCTGGAGGAGGTGAAGACCGTGTCCCCCGTACCCCACGCACCCCCGTCCGCCGAACCGGGCCGCCGCGCCCGCAGGCGGATGCTGCTGAGCGCGACCGCCGTGGCCGTGCTGGCCGCCGCGGTCTCGGCCCTCGTCCTGCGCAACCCGGGCGGCACGCCGGGCCCCTCGGAGGCCGTCCCCTCGTCCGCGGCCACCGCGCCCGCCGGCACCGTGCCCACCGGCACCGCGCCCGCCGGCACCGGCGTGACGGCTCCCCCGGCGACCGCGCCGTCCACCGCCGCGCCGTCCGCGCCCGCCCCGCCCGAGACCGTCCCGTTCGAGACCACCCCGCCCGAGACCACCCCGGCGCCGACCGCCTCGGCGACCCCCGAGCGGATTCCCGCCCCCTTCCACGTCAACGTCCTCACCGACAACTGGGGCAGCCCCTGCGGCCAGTGGTTCCTCTCCCCCCGCACCCCCGCCAAGGTGAGTCCGCCCCCGGACAGCACCGCCCGGATCCAGAGCTGGGCGGCCGCCCAGCAGGCCGTCCCGGCCGGCCACCTGCGGCTCCAGCTGGCCGCCCAGGGCACCAGCGCCACGCCCGTCGTCCTGCTCGGGGTCAACGTGCACGTGGTCAGCGCCCGGCCCGCCCCCAAGGGGAACGCCTACACCCCGGGGTCCGGCTGCGGCGGCGAGCTCACCCCGGCCTCCTTCGCGGTGGACCTCGACGCGACGCCGCCGCGGGCCGTCCCCGCCCCGGGCCGGGAGGGCACCCGGAAGACCGCGCCGACCGACTTCCCGTACCGGGTCTCGAACAGCGACCCCCAGGTGATCGAGGTGGACGCCACCACCCGCTCCCAGGACGTCAGCTGGTACCTCGACCTGGTGTGGAGCAGCGGCGGCGAGCAGAGCACCCTGACCGTGGACGACAACGGCAAACCGTTCCGCACCGCGGGTCTGCGCGGCGCGCCGGGCTACTTCCACAACGGCACCGCCTGGGCCCCGTCCCCGACCGAGGACTGAACTCCGGGCGTCCGGCATCTGGCCTACGTCAACGGTGTCGGCATAGCCTCGGGCGCATGACCGACCGCGTAGTCCCCGAACCGCAGCGACGCCGGCGCCGCCCCACCAAGCAGGGCGTGGTGCTGTCCGCCGAGCTGATCGTCGACACCGCGATCCGGCTGATCGGCCGGCACGGCGCCGAGGCGCTCACGGTGCGGCGGCTCGGCGCGGCCCTCGGCGCCGACCCGAGCGCGGTCTACCGCTACTTCCACAGCACCGACGACCTGCTGCTCGCCGTCGCCGACGAACTGATCGGCCGCGCCCAGCGCGACTGGCGGCCCACCGGGGACTGGCGCGCCGACCTGCGCGCCATCGGCCTGCGCATCCACGCCAGCTACCAGGCCCACCCGCAGGCCGCGATCCTCGCCGCGCACCGCACCACCGGCCGCACCCACGAGATCGCCGCCGTCGAGACGATCCTCGGCGTGCTGCGCGGGGCGGGCTTCCCCGACCAGGAGGCCGTCCGGATCTACCACGCCTTCGTCGACCAGAGCCTCGGCTTCGCCGCCCTGGACGCCGCCACCCTCGCCCTGCCCTCCGCCGCCCAGAACGCCGACCTCCGGGTCTGGCAGGCCTCCTACGCCCGGCTCGACGCCGCCGACCACCCCCACATCGCGGCCACCGCCCACCTGCTCACCGCCGACATGCGCCGCAGCGGCTACCCGTACGCCCTGGACCTGCTGCTGGACGCCGCCGAGGCCCGGCTGCGGGCCGCCCTCGGCTGAGGCGGGCGGGCCTCGACCGGTTCGGGCCCCGCGGCAGGCGGCGCGCGCCTCGACACCGGTCTCCGGGGTGACCTCGGCGCCCAGGCGGGCGGAGATGCCCGGGTAGACGCTGACCTCCTCCCACGGCTCGGCCAGGTCGATC